>NZ_DEYR01000086.1:511-21186 GCF_002364635.1 Pseudomonas sp. UBA3153 | reverse complement strand
GGGTGCGCCATGCGCACCATGAACGCCGCGACACCGGCGGGAGTCGCGGCCTTCCCGTGGCATTCGGGACTGGAACGGTGCGCGCGGCGCACCATAAACGTCGCGACATCGAAGGGCGTCTCGCCCCTCGGCATTCGGGACTGGAACGGTGCGCGTGGCGCACCCTACGGGGACGAGGAGACCGTAGGGTGCGCCATGCGCACCGGAAGCAGAATGAAAAAGGCCGGCGAATGCCGGCCTTTCTCGTGTCGCTTTCGGTCAGTGCTTGGCGACCAGGTCCTTCGGCAGCTTGAAGGTCCAGATCATCCCGCCCTGGTCGAGGTCCTTGATGCGCTTGGCCACCTCACCGCCCCACAGCGGCACCGCGCCGCCCCAGCCGGAGACCACGGTGACGTACTGCTCGCCGTCCATTTCCCAGGTGACGGGCGAGGCGATCACGCCCGAGCCGGTGTTGAACTCGTAGAGTTTCTTGCCGGTCTTGGCATCGAAAGCCATCAGGAAGCCTTCCGGGTTGCCGGTGAACACCAGGTTGCCCTTGGTCGCCAGAACCCCGCCCCACAGCGGCGCGTAGTTCTTGTAGCGCCAGACTTCCTTGCCGGTCTTCGGGTCGATGGCGCGCAGCACGCCGATGTAGTCCTCGTTCAGCGGCTTGATGGTGAAGCCGGCGCCGAGGTAGGCCGCGCCCTTCTTGTAGGCGACGCCTTCGTTCCACATGTCCATGCCCCACTCGTTGGACGGCACGTAGAACAGACCGGTGTCCTGGCTGTAGGCCATCGGCATCCAGTTCTTGCCGCCGAGGAAGGACGGCGCGACGAATACCGAGGTGCCCTTCTTCGCGTCACCCGGTGCGCCCGGACGGTGGGCGTCGTCGTAGATCGGACGACCGTCCTTGTCCAGGCCCTTGGCCCAAGTGACCTTGTCGACGAAGGGGAAGCCGCGGATGAACTTGCCGTTGGTGCGATCGAGCACGTAGAAGAAGCCGTTGCGGTCGGCGGTAGCGGCGGCCTTGATGGTCTTGCCGCCGTCCTGGTAGTCGAACGACACCAGTTCGTTGACGCCGTCATAGTCCCAGCCGTCGTGCGGCGTGGTCTGGAAGTGCCACTTGATCGAGCCGTCCTCCGGGTTCAGCGCCAGCCGCGAGGAGGAGAACAGGTTGTCGCCGGGGCGCAGGTGCGAGTTCCACGGCGACGGGTTGCCGGTGCCGAAGAACAGCGAGTCGGTGGTCGGGTCGTAGAAGCCGCCCAGCCAGGGCGCCGCGCCGCCGGTCTTCCACAGGTCGCCGGGCCAGGTCTTGCCGGCTTCGCCGCCGGAAATACCGTTCTCCACCGGCTTGCCGTCCTTGTAGACGTAGCCCATGTGGCCTTCGACGGTGGGACGTGTCCAGAGCAGTTCGCCATTGCTCGGGTCGTAGGCTTCGATCTTGCCGACCACGCCGAACTCGCCGCCGGCCACGCCGGTGATCAGCTTGCCCTTGGCCACCAGCGGCGCCGCGGAGATCGAGTAGCCCGCCTTGTAGTCGGCCACGGTCTTCTTCCACACCACCTTGCCGGTGTCCTTGTTCAGCGCGACCAGCTTGGCGTCGAGGGTGCCGAAGATCACCAGGTCACCGTACAGCGCCACGCCGCGGTTGATCACGTCGCAGCACGGCATGATGCCGTCGGGCAGGCGTGCGTCATACTGCCAGAGCTTCTTGCCGGTGCGCGCGTCGGCAGCGAACACCCGCGAGTAGGAGGCGGTGACGTACATCACGCCGTCCTTGATCATCGGCTGCGCCTGCTGGCCGCGCTGCTTCTCGCCGCCGAACGACAGCGCCCACACCGGCCGCAGCTCCTTGACGTTATCCGTATTCAGCGTGTCCAGCGTGCTGTAGCGCTGGCCCTGCTGGTTGAGGCCGTTGACCACGATCTGGTCGGTGCGCTTGCCGCTATCGCTGATGTCCTGGTCGGTGACGCCGGCCAGGGCCGACAGGCTGGCGAAGGTGATGGCGGCGAACAGCGCCGTGCGGACGAAAGGCTGGGTGAAACCGGTGGGGTTCATTGCGGCTACCTCTGCGGGCTGGTTTTTGTCGTCGGGAAATTTTCCCGGTACTGCCGCGAATTCTTGGTTCGCACCGCTTCGCCAACAATTGGCAGCACGGCGGAGATAGGTAGTTCCTTGGTAGCAATACCGCCCCGAAGGCGCATTCCCGCCCGCGGCCGCGCTCAGCGCCGCTCCGGCAGGAAGTCGCGCAGGCCGACGTAGGGTTTCGCCAGGGGGTACGCCAGGTCGCCGCGCTTGCTGGTGCGCAGGTTGAGCGCGCCGAGCAGCTCGACGATGTTCAACGCCGCGCCAACCCCGTCGATCACCGGCACGCCGAGGTCCTCCTGCAGCGACTCGGCCAGCGCCGCCATGCCGGCGCAGCCCAGCACGATGGCGCCCGAGCCGTCCGTGCGCAGGGCGTCCACGCAGGCGCCGCGCAGCGCCCGGTAGAGCGCCTCGGGGTCGGCCTCGAGGTCGAGCACGGCGATCTCCAGCGCATGGATGCCGCGGCACTGGTCGCGAAAGCCATAGCGCTCGACCAGGTGCCGCGCGATGACGCAGGTGCGCTCCAGGGTGGTGACGACGCTGAACCCGGTGGCCAGCCAGGTGGCGACGTGCATGGCTGCCTCGGCGATGCCGATCACCGGCTGCCGGGCGATCTCCCGCGCGGCGAGCAGGCCGGGGTCGCCGAAGCAGGCGATGACGTGGCCGTCCACGCCGAGGGCGTCGCCCTCGCCCACCGCCCTCAGCACGCCGGGCACGCTCATCGCCTCGTCGTAATGGCCCTCGATGGACGCCGGCCCGGCGCTGTTGGTGATCCCCAGGAGGCGGGTATCGGCACGTACCCGCGCCTGCGCGCCGAGCACCAGCCGCTCGGTCATCGCCGCCATGGTGTTGGGGTTGATCAACTGGATCGTCATGCCCATTGCTCAACCCTCGCCCAGGTAGCGGCTGAAGCCGACGTCACGCGCCTGGGCCTGCTGGTACATGGCGTCGTAATAGGGCTTCAGGCGCTCGGCGCTGGCATCGCAGGCGTGATACTGCCGGCGGATCGACTCGGTCAGCTCGCGGACCTGGCGGCGCACGTCGCCGGCATCGATGCCCTGGAACGCGCCGTTGGCGTAGACCAGCCTGCCGTTGACCAGCGTGTAGCGCAGCGAACGGCCATCCTCGCTGTACACCAGTTGCCGGGCCAGGTCGTTGAGCGGGGTGAAGCTCCAGCTGTCCATGTCCAGCAGGATGATGTCGGCCAGGCAGCCGGGCGCCAGCTGGCCGAGCTCCGCGGTGCGGTTGAGTGCGCGCGCGCCACCCCGGGTCAGGCTGTGAAGCACTTCGTCGGCGGTCGGCCACTGGCGGTAGTCCGGCGAGCCGAGCGTGTGCAGCAGTGCGGCGGTCTTGCCGACGAACCACAGGTTCACGCTGTCGTCGGTGCAGAGCTCGTCGCTGCCCAGGGCGATCGGCACACCGGCGTCGCGCAGCTTGCGGAACGGCATCACGCCGCTGCCCAGGCGCAGGTTGCACACCGGGTTGTGCGCCACCACGCAGCCGGCGGCGGCGAGCAGCGAGATGTCGGCGTCGTCGATCCATATCGCATGGATGATCTGGCAGAGCGGATCGAGGATGTTCTGGTCCGCCAGATAGCGCACCAGCGACTTGCCGTACTTCTCCTCGCCCAGCACCCGCTGCAACTTGGTTTCCAGCACGTGGATGTTGAACGGCAGGCCGTGCCGGCGGCTCAGCGCGCCGAGTGCCTGCAGGTAGTCCGCCGTCACCCGCTGCGGCGCCGAGCAGGACACCGCGGCGCCCAGGCGTCCGTCTTCGGCGCCGTGCCAGCGCTGCAGCAGGTAGTCGTAGAGCGCCAGCAACTCCTCGCCGCTCTGCAGCGGCGCCTCGCGCATTTCCTCGCGCACCGCGGCCGGCAGCAGCGCTTCGAGGAAGGGAAACTTCTCGTACTCTACGACGTTCGGCTGATCGATCGCGACGCTGGCGCGGATGCCGGCGTCGCGGTAGGCGCGCATCACCGCATCGATGCTGCCGCGGCTGGCGACCGGCACGTGATAGGCGTCGTCGTGTACCGCGGTGATGCCGAGTTCGAGCATCTCCAGCGCGGCGACCAGCGTGCGCAGGTAGACCCAGTGGTCGGCCTCGGCGCTGTCGACCAGCGGCGGCACCTCGTAGAGCATGAACAGCTCCAGCGGCAGCCCCGGCAATTGCCCGCGCATGAAGTTGCCCGGCGAATGGAAGTGCGCGTTGATCAATCCGGGCATCGCCAGCAGGCCGCGGGCGTCGATGACCTGCGCATCGGCCGGCGCCTGTGCGCGCAGGTCCGCGCCGATGGCCGCGATGCGCGTTCCACGGACGAGGATGTCGGCCTGCTCGTACTGGTTGCCTGCATCGTCCAGGCACAGCAAACGGGCGCCCTGGATGAGGACGGTATGTTCTGACATGAAAACCTCTGGAGGTGAATTCGGGCGACGCGCCGCATCCGCTCGCCAGCGTCCGTCCGCCGCCGCGGGGGCAGGCTCCCGCCCCGACGGTGTGCGGACGCAGGCCCGGCTAGAAGTGCGCCGATTCCTGCTCGGCGAAGGCGCGGTTGACCTCGTCGGCCATCAGGTCCGCGAGATGGTCCTGCAGCTGGTGAAACGCCGGATCGCGGGGATTCCGCGGCCTTGGCAGCTCGACCTTGATCTGCGTCTTGATGCGCCCGGGCCGCGAGGTGAAGACGAGGATGTTGTCCGCCAGGCCGATCGCCTCCTCGATGGAGTGGGTGACCAGCAGGATCGACGCCTGGCTGCGCTGCCACAGCGCGATCAGGTAGTCCTGCATCTTGCTGCGCGTCTGGATATCGAGCGCGGCGAACGGCTCGTCCATCATCAGCACCTTGGGGTTCATGCACAGCGCGCGGGCCATCGCGGCGCGCTGGCGCATGCCGCCGGACAGTTCGCTGGGCTTCTTATCCCAGAACGGCTGCAGGCCGACGGCCTCCAGCAGCTCCATCGCCTTGGCATTGCGCGCCGCCTTGCCGATGCCCTGCAGGCTGAGGCCGAAACCGACGTTGTCGAGGATGTTCAGCCAGGGGTATAGCGCCGCCTCCTGGAAGATCATCCCGCGCTCCGGCGACGGGCCCTGCAAGGCTTCGCCGTCGCACAGGAGCTGGCCGCTGCTCGGTTCGTCGAGCCCGGCGATCAGGTACAGCAAGGTGCTCTTGCCGCAGCCGCTGGGCCCCAGCAGCACGTTCAGCTCGCCACGACCCACGCAGAAGGAGACGTCTTTCAGCGTCTGCAACGGCGCATGGCTCTGCGCGTTCCAGATCTTGGTGAGATTGCGACATTCGATGGCAGGGAGCGTCATCGTCATTTCCTCGTACCGTTGTCGTCGATCCACCAGAGCACCTGTTCCTGGATGCGCCTGAGCGTCCAGTCGAACAGCAGCCCGCAGACGCCGATCACACTCATCGTGAAGAACACCAGGCTGGCGTTGAAGGTATTGCGCGCCATCATCACGATCTGGCCGAGGCCGCTGCCGACCCCGGCCGCCTCGGCGATCAGCACCACCATCCAGGCGGCGAACAGATTGACCCTCAGGGTGACGAACAGCCCCGGCAGGATGGCCGGCAAAATCACCCGCAGGAAAATCTGCCGGCGCGACGCCCCGAGGGTGCGCGCGGCATGCACGAAGCTCTTGGGGACGTCGTCGATCTGCGCCAGCGTGGCGATGGTCATGATGAAGAACACCGAGACGAAGACCATGAAGATCGCCGGCTTGTCGCCGATGCCGAAGAGGAACACCGCCACCGGCAGCCAGGCCACCGGGGAGATCGGCGCCAGCAGCGATACCAGCGGCAGGGTCAGGTTGCCGAACAGCCGGTAGTAGCGGATCAGGATGCCCACCGTCAGGCTCAGGACGAAGCCGGCGAGCAGCCCCGCCAGGACCCGGAACGAGGTCCAGCCCGCCACCTTCAGCACTGCCAGCCAGCTTCCGCCATCGCCGCTGCCGCCGATGGTGTTGCGCAGGTCGAAGAACTTCAGCTGATCGCTCCAGCTGCCGAGGAACAGGTGCGGCGGCGGCATCAGCAGGGGATCGGCCCACCCCATCCACCAGGCGAACTCCCAGAAGCCGGCGAACAGACCGACCGAGAGCACCCACCAGAACAGCGTGCCGAGCACCCTTCCGAGCTTTGCGCGAATCATCATCGAGCGCGCAGGGGCCAGCCCCGCCTGCGCGCTACGGGTCGTTTTAGCGACGCCAATCATGCGTGCAACTCCTGCCGATCATGCGGTCTTCAGCGCCAGGCCCTGGTAAAGGGCGGCGTTCTCGGCGATCACTTCTTCCAGCGGGGTCCAGTCGAAGATATCCGCCGTGGGCAGCGTCTTCAGGTAGCCCATCTCGTACATCGACTGGCCCCGGGCAAGGATGAAATCCGCCAGCGAACGCTGATCCACCATCACCGGCTGCCGTTTGGCCGCCAGGGTGGCGGCCTCGAGCGTGGTCTTGTAGTAGCTGCCAACGGTCTGCTCGAGGGCGCCCGGCAGGTCGCTCTCGATCTGGCCCTGGGCGACCAGCAGCGCCTTGATCACCGCCTTCACCACCGGGCGCTGCTCGCTGAGCATCGCGTTGCGCACCGCCAGCAGGCAGTCGGCGTAGTACGCGCCGTAGAGGTCGGTGCCGTCGGAGAGAATCCGCGCGCCGGCCCGCGACTGCACGCACTGGCTGGCGTAGGGTTCCACCGCGCAGATCGCGTCCACCGACCCCGAGAGAAAGGCCTGGGCCATTTCCGGCGAGGTGTTGAAGTAGCGCACGTCGACATCCTTGAAGCTCATCCCGGCGCGCTTGAGCCAGTCGAAGGGCAGCACTTCCAGGGTGTCGGCCTGGAAGGTTCCCAGCGTCTTGCCGCGCATGTCCTGCGCCGAAGAAATGCCTTCGCCGGCGACAATCATGCAGCCGTTGACGCCGCCGCCGGCGACGATCTTCACCGGAGCCCCGGCGTGGTACAGGGAAAGGAAATTCGAGTAGGGGATCATCGATACGTCCACCGCGCCGATGCCGAACAGGGTAACGATGTCGGTGTTGGTCGGCGTCACGACGAACTCCAGTTCGACGCCGTCCTGCGCGCCGAGCTGACGCTCCTTGGCGATGAAAATCCCCAGGTTGCACAGGCCGGCGCCGTGGGTCGCCTTGACCGAAGTCTGTTTGCCCAATGCGGCCGCCATTCCCATCGGCATCACCACCAGCGCACCGGTGGCGGCTGCGGCGATGGACAGGGACTTGAGGAACTGGCGCCGGTCGAGCGTGTGGTTGAGCGCCTGGAAGGCGCTGCCGTCGCGTTCGCACATGATCGAACTCCTTACATGTTTCGACTCGAAGAGTCAGTCATATAAAAGGAGCTTGTGCAGCGATGGGAATCGGAAATCTGAAACGGCGTGCGTTGATTGCCGACAAACCGCTCGCTACCACAAGCAATTCATACGGCACGCCAACCGGAGAGGCATCGGGGACCCGACACCTGCGCTTGTGGTGTTCAAAGCAGGTTTGATGCCAGCTACCACGAGCATCGCCAGGGCCCGCGCCGTGCAGGCCCTGGCGGCGCATCGGCGGGAGCGAACGGATGCACGTGCGGCGCCCTGCGAGCGCCACCTCGGTGCTCACGCACCAAACGCGCGCACTACCGCGCGTGCGGCTCGCCGGGCTCGATGCTCACCTTGCTCAGCCCGCGCTGCTCGTAACGTGGGTAGAGGTGGCTGACGCTGCGTACCAGCTCGTAGCGCGACAGGCTGATGGCGGCGAAACGGGGCGGAATCGGCGCGCGGATCAGCTCGTTCATGTCGGCGCCCTCCTCCGTACCCTTGCGCATCAGCGCGTCGAGCCAGCCGAGGTAGTCGCGCATCTGGTCGAACGGCGCGGCGTCGCGGGCGACCGGGCCGTGGCCCGGCACGATGAGTGTCCATGGCAGCCGCTGCAGGGTATCTAGGTCGCCCAGCCAGACCTCCAGCCCCGGCGTACCCGGCGTGGTCAGCGCGCGCTGGTAGAAGACGATGTCGCCGGCGAACAGCACGCCGGTCTTCTCGTCGAGGATCGCCAGGTCCGCGCCGGTGTGCCCGCTCAGGGCCAGCAGGCGCAGACGGTGGCCGCCGATATCCAGCGTGCCGGCCTCCAGCGTCTGCGTCGGCAGCACCACCTCGGTGCCGCGCATCCAGTCGCCGACCAGCCGGTACATGTTCTCCGCTAGGTCGTCGCCCTGCTCTTCGAGCAGGCGCCGGGTGCCGGCCAGCGCGGCGATCGGCACGTCGGCGAAGGCCTGGTTGCCGAGGACGTGGTCCGGGTGATGATGAGTGAGCAGGAGCAGCTTGACCGGCTTGCCGGTGGTCTCGCCGATCACCTTGCGCAGCGCCTCGCCATAGCGCCGCGACGGGCCGCTGTCGATCACCACCACGCCGTCGTCGGTCTCGATGAACCCGGTGTTGACGATGTCGCCGCCGTTTTCCCTGGCGAAATTGTCGGTGCTGCCCTCCAGCAGCCAGGTGCCCTCGGCGATCTGCCGTGGCTGCAGGTGATAGTCGAAGTCGGCCTGCGCCGCGCCGCCGAACAGCAGCGCGGCCAGCAGCAGGAGCTGGCGCATCTTCACCTCGACTCAGGGTGCCAGGCGCACCTCGGCGATCTGCATCAGCGGCTCCACGTTGGTGAAGTTCGCCAGATCGCCGAGGATCCGTTCGGCGTGCGGGGCGAAGGCGCTCTGGAACGCCTCGACGCTGTCGAACAGCAGGTGCCCGGCGGCGACATAGGGCGCCGCACTGCCCGGCGCGCCACCGGCCAGGCCGAGTTCGGCGCCGATGCCCTTGCAGGCATCGCCCAGGCATTCGCGGACGATCGCCATGTGGGTGTCGCAGTAGTAATCGATGTCGAATTTCACGCCGGGCTGGTTCGGGTAGAGCACGCTGATCTTGATCATGGAAAGTTTCCTTCCTGTTGTTGTGCGGGTGTGGTGCGCGCGGCGCACCCTACGCAAGGCGTGGCGCGCGCTCGCCGTCCAGTCTACAGACCGGCCTCGAACTCGTTGCCGTTGTTGTCGTGCAGCCACAGCAGGGTATGCGGATGGCCGCGCACCTCCATGGTCAGGGTTGGGTTCTCGCTGATCGCCGGGAACAGCTCGAAACTCGCCAGCACCTCGCCCGTGGTGCTGCGCAGTTCGGCACGGTCCAGGTAGAACTCGGGGATGCCGCCGACCAGGCCGTTGTCCATCGGGTGCGAGATCTGCACCCGCAGGCGGTTGTTGTCGCGCCGCGCGAAGCTACGCCCGAGCACCTGGCCGAGGCGCTCTTCCCAACCGGGCTGGGCGCGCACCACGCTGGGCGCGGTGCAGCCACCGCCGGCCGCATCGATCCACGCCGAGCCGACGTGCCACACGCCGTCGTCGCCGAGCAGGGCCGCGCGGATCGGCGTGGCCTGCTCGACACGGATGCGGATCGCCAGCAGCGGCACCAGCTCGGCGCTCGCCCGCAGGCTGAACACCCGCGGGATGGGGTTCAGCTCGGCCCACAGCAGCATGCGGCTGAAACGGCCCGGCAGCGCGCGGGCGTCGATCTCCACCGGCACCTGGCGCGAATCCTCGGCGAACGGCGGCACGCTGACCTTGACCCGCTCATCGAAGACGAAGGGCTCGTTGTTGAGCAGGCGCTGGTGGTGGTAATCCCACATCACCGAAGGCAGCGGATCGCCCTCCACCGCACACGCCAGCAGCGGCAGACCGAGCAGGCCCAGCAGTACGGATCGTCGTTGCATGGTCCTCCCGTGGAGCATTCGCGAATGAAAAGTCCGGCGATGCATACGCAGTCAGCCGCTTCGGTGCGCATGGCGCACGCTACGTCAGTTGCGACCGGGCGTCGGGCGCGTGCCCAACCGTAGGGTGCGCCATGCGCACCGGCCTTACTGAACGTGCTGATACAACCCGGGCAGTTCGTAGCGCAGGCCATAGCCGGCGTAGAGCTTCTCCAGCGCGCCGCTTTCGATCAGTTCTTCCAGCTGGCCGTCCACCGCGTTGGCCAACTGGCGGTTGCTTTCGTGCACCGCCATGCCGATGTCCCAGGCCGGCTGGCCGAGGTTCGGGTAGGCGTTGTCGGCGTTGCGCAGCTGCGGGTCGGCGGCGCCGTGCTTCAGCCAGTCCAGCTCGCCGCGCAGGGCCATCACCGCATCCACCTTGCCCTCGCGCATCGCCGTAAAGGCGGCGGCCGTGCTCGGATAATGCTCGGTCTTCGCGCGCAACTGGCCATTGAGCACCGAGCTCAGGTAGAAGGACGGCACGCTGTCCAGCTCGACGCCGATGCGGTGCTCGCGAAACACCGCGACGGTGTCCACCTCGGGCAACCGGCGGGTGTCGTGCACCACCTGCCAGCGTTCGCGCTGGTAGGGACCGAACATCACCACCTGCTCGTTGGCCAGCTCGCCGACATCGTTGCGCCGGTTGGCGAACTCGCGGTCGTAGGGCACCCGCAGCATCAGGTCGGCGAGCACGCCGGGACGCAGGTAGTGGCCCTTCCAGATGAAGTTGCGCAGGTCGTCGTCGAGCTTTTCGCCGGGCGTCACCCAGAGCAGTTCGAGCTTCAACCCGAGGCCCTCGGCGAGGCGCCCGGCGAGGTCGACATCGACCCCACGGGGCTGGCCGTCCTGCTGGAAGCTGTACGGCGGGAAGTTCTCGTAGACGGCGACCTTGAGCACGCCGGAGGCGAGGATGTCGTCGAACGGGCGCACCTGCGCCTGCGCCATCGGCAGGCACAGCAGCCAGCAGAGCAGGAGCAGCAGTCGCATGGCGATCACTCTTCGACGTGGACGCTTTCCAGGTAGCTGCGGATCGCCCAGAGGCCTTCCTGGCTGATGAAGTCGGCCATTCGCGGCATGTAGACGGCGCCGTCGCGCACCGCGCCGTTGATCACCCGCTCCTTGAACCACTCGTCACCCTCGATGCCGGGTTCGAGCAGGCGCAGGTCGGGCGCGATGCCGCCGGACTTGGCTTCCAGGCCATGGCAGCGCGCGCAGTTCTGATTGTAGGCGGACGAACCGATCTCCACGGCGAGGGCGTTGTTGGCGTAAGGCGGACGATAGGGGTTTTCGTCGCGCCATTCCTTGCCCAGCGGCTCCAGTCCATCGGTGTTCACCGCTTGCGGCACCACGTCGCCATGGGCGAAGGCCAGGCCGGCGAGGCCGACTCCGGCTGCCAGGATCAGGCCACGCAAGGTTGTCTTGTTATTCATACTTCCATCCTCTTCGAGATGCTGTGCAAGGCAATCGCTCGGCGGGGCGAGCGCAGTGAGAGGAATGGTAAGGAGGCGCCCGGAAGCGCCGAATGCTGCTTTGGTGGCTGCGTTCTACTCCCTTGGTAGCGGGCCGCGCGAATGCCTGGAGGGGGGCGTTGGCAGCAAGTCGAAGTCATCCCCGGACTGGGAAGTTTTCCCTGCGATCGCGGGAGCTTTTCCGTATCCCGCAGCAACTGCGGCTTCCACTATCAATGCGCCAGAACGCCACCGGCGCACTGGTCCTCATCGACCACGGGAACCGCAACCATGACAACAAGAACGCAACCTCTCGCCCTGGCCATCCGGGGCCTGATCCTCGCCGGCGGCCTCGCTGCCGCGGGCACTGCCTTCGCCGGCAACGTGACCTGGGAAGACATCGCCAACGACCACACCACCACCAACGACGTGCTCCAGTACGGCATGGGCACCAATGCCCAGCGCTGGAGCCCGCTGGCCCAGGTGAACGACCAGAACGTGTTCAAGCTGACGCCGGCCTGGTCCTACTCCTTCGGCGACGAGAAGCAGCGCGGCCAGGAGTCCCAGGCCATCGTCCGCGACGGGGTGATCTACGTCACCGCCTCCTATTCCCGCGTGTTCGCCCTCGACGCGAAGACCGGCAAGCGCCTGTGGGTCTACAACCACCGCCTGCCCAGCGACATCCGCCCGTGCTGCGACGTGGTCAACCGCGGCGCCGCCCTCTACGGTGACAAGATCTACTTCGGCACCCTCGACGGACGCCTGGTGGCATTGAACAAGGACACCGGCAAGGTGGTGTGGAACAAGAAGTTCGGCGATCACACGGCGGGCTACACCATGACCGGCGCGCCCACCCTCATCAAGGACAAGGTGACCGGCAAGACCCTGCTGATCCACGGCAGCTCCGGGGATGAGTTCGGCGTGGTCGGCCAGCTGTATGCCCGTGACCCGGAGACCGGTGAAGAGGTGTGGATGCGGCCCTTCGTCGAGGGTCACATGGGCCGCCTGAACGGCAAGGACAGCACCCCGACCGGCGACGTCAAGGCACCGTCCTGGCCGGACGACAAGAATTCGCCGACCGGCAAGGTCGAGGCCTGGAGCCACGGCGGCGGCGCCCCCTGGCAGAGCGCCAGCTTCGATGCCGAAACCAACACCATCATCGTCGGCGCCGGCAACCCCGGCCCGTGGAACACCTGGGCGCGCACCTCGAAGGGCGGCAATCCGCACGACTACGACAGCCTCTACACCTCCGGCCAGGTTGGCGTGGACCCGAGCACCGGCGAGGTGAAGTGGTTCTACCAGCACACCCCGAACGATGCCTGGGACTTCTCCGGCAACAACGAACTGGTGCTGTTCGACTACAAGGGCAAGGACGGCAAGACGGTGAAAGCCACCGCCCACGCCGACCGCAACGGCTTCTTCTACGTGGTGGACCGCACCAACGGCAAGCTGCAGAACGCCTTCCCGTTCGTCGACAACATCACCTGGGCCAGCCATATCGACCTGAAGACCGGCCGCCCGGTGGAAAACCCGGGCCAGCGTCCGGCGCTGCCGGAGCCGGGCGAGAAACACGGCAAGCCGGTGGAAGTCTCGCCGCCCTTCCTCGGCGGCAAGAACTGGAACCCGATGGCCTACAGCCAGGACACCGGCCTGTTCTACGTACCGGCGAACAACTGGAAAGAGGACTACTGGACCGAGGAGGTCAGCTACAAGAAGGGCTCGGCGTACCTGGGCATGGGCTTCCGCATCAAGCGCATGTACGACGATCACGTCGGCAGCCTGCGCGCCATGGACCCGACCACCGGCAAGGTGGTGTGGGAACACAACGAGCACCTGCCGCTGTGGGCCGGCGTGCTGGCCACCAAGGGCAACCTGGTGTTCACCGGCACCGGCGACGGCTTCCTCAAGGCCTTCGATGCGAAGACCGGCAAGGAGCTGTGGAAATTCCAGACCGGCTCGGGAATCGTCTCCCCGCCGATCACCTGGGACCAGGACGGCGAGCAGTACATCGGCGTGACCGTCGGCTACGGCGGCGCGGTGCCGCTGTGGGGCGGCGACATGGCCGAGCTGACCAAGCCGGTGGCCCAGGGCGGCTCCTTCTGGGTGTTCAAGCTGCCGAGCTGGGACAACAAGACCGCCAGCCGCTGAGTGAACGTGGCGCACCCGTGTCCGGGTGCGCCTTCCCGCCTGACGTAGGGTGCGCCGCGCGCACCACTCGCCAATCGAATTCCACGGTGCGCAAGGCGCACCCTACGGGAATACCGCCATGAACTACCTGCCGTTGCTGCTAGCCCTGAGCCTGCCCCTAGCCCACGCCGACGAAGCCGATGACGGCGTGCCGGTGATCAACGGCTGCCGCCTCGAAGCGCAGAGCCAATGCCCCGGCGCCGACCTGCGCAAGGCCGACCTGAGCAACCTCGACCTGCACAAGATCAACCTCGCCGGCGCCGATCTCTCCGGCGCCGACCTGCGTCACGCCAACCTCGACCTGGCCAACCTGGAAAAGGCCAGGCTGATGGGCGCCAACCTCAGTCGCGCCAGCCTGCAACAGGCCAACCTGCGTGTGGCCGACCTCAGCGACGCCCGCATGCTCGCCGTCCAGGCCTGGGGAATGTTCGCCCAGGGCGCGCAGTTCAAGGGCGCCGACCTCACTGGCGCCTACCTGGAGTTCGCCCGCCTCTCCGGCGCGCGCCTGCACGACGCCAACCTCACCGCCGCCGACCTGGAGATGACCTGGCTCAGTCGCGCCGACCTCAAGGGCGCACGCCTGGACGACGCCAACCTGCAGGAAGCCAAGTTCGGCGACGCCAACCTGGAAAACGCCACCCTCACCGGCGCCCGCCGGCATTACGCCTCGTTCCAGGGCGTGAACATGGAAGGTTGCACCGGCTGCCCGCTGGATTGGGAAAAGTGACGCCCGGCGGCATCGACGGCGCTCGCCGGTGGGCCCGCGCATGCCGCGCAGCGCGTTGGTCCGAACACCCGGCCCGGAAGCCTCCCGCGCCGGGCATTCTCCGGCCGACCGTCTAAATTCATCCAAGAGGGCTTCAGAAAGAATGCGCCAAGCCGAAGAGCTGCCCAGCGCATAAAAAAAAACTTCGTCGACGGGTACCCAGCATGTTCAACACGCATCTAAAGCGACAACTGGCCGAACTGCAGGAAGAACTGGCAGCCACGCAGCAGATCAAGCAGTCGCTTTACCAGGAGATGCTGGTTCTCAAGCTGGATACCAAGGGCAACATCCAATGGGTGAACGACAACTTCCTTGAGGCAATGCTCTACCGCGCCGACGCCCTGATCGGTCATCCGCTGGACGAATTCATCCCGCCGTCCTTCCGCCGCGAGCCCAACTACCAGCGGCTGCAAGCCGCGCTGCGCGACGGCGAGCACATCAGCGGCGCGCACCGTCTGCTGCGAGGCAACGGCCAGGAAGCCTGGTTGCGCTGGATCATGCAGCCGGTGCGCAACAGCGCGGGCGAGCTGCAACGCTTCACCCTGTGCGCCAACGACCTGACCCGCACCATCGAAACCTCGAAGGAAAACGAAGGGCTGATCAAGGCGCTGCTGCGCTCCACCGCCGTCATCGAGTTCAACCTCGATGGCGAGGTCATCACCGCCAACGACCGCTTCCTCGACGCGATGGGCTATCGCCTGGAACAGATCAAGGGCAAGCACCACCGGATGTTCTGCGAGCCGGAGGAGTACAACTCGCAGGGTTACCGTGATTTCTGGGCCAAGCTCAACCGCGGCGAATTCGTCGCCAGCCGCTTCAAGCGCATCGACGCCTACGGCCGCCCGGTCTGGCTGGAGGCCTCCTACAACCCGGTGCACGACGCCCACGAGCGGCTCTACAAGGTGGTCAAGTTCGCAACCGTGGTCACCGACCAGGTGCTCCAGGAGCAGGCGGTCGCCGAGGCCGCCACCATCGCCTTCGGCACCTCGCAACAGACCGATCTCACCGCGCAGAAAGGCGCTGCGGTGGTACGCCAGACGGTGGACGTGATGCACCAGATCGCCCAGCAGATGCAGAACGCCTCCGAAGGCATCGAGGCGCTGGACAAGCAGTCGCTGCTGATCAGTTCGATCATCAAGACCATCAGCGGCATCGCCGGGCAGACCAACCTGCTGGCGCTCAACGCGGCCATCGAGGCGGCGCGGGCCGGCGAACAGGGGCGCGGCTTCGCCGTGGTCGCCGACGAGGTGCGCCAGCTGGCGGCACGCACCAGCCAGGCCGCCGAGGAAATCATCGAAGTGGTGCAGAAGAACCAGCACTTGGCGCAGACCGCCGTGGACAGCATGTCCAGCAGTCGCCAGCAGGCCGAACAGGGCCTGGAACTGGCCAACGAGGCCGGCGCGGTGATCGTCGAGATCCAGGACGGCGCGCAGCGGGTGGTCAACGCGGTCGGCCAGTTCGCCAATCAGCTCAAGGGCTGACGCCTTCCGCCATCGTCCCTAGGCGCCGACCCGGATCACGCCGGTGTCGATCGCCAGGTGCACGATCTCCACCTGCGAACTCACCTGCAGCTTGTTCTTCAGCAGGGTCAGGTAGTTCGACACGGTCTTGCCGCTGATGCACAGGTGCTCGGCGATCTGCCGCGCCGGCATGCCGCGCGCGAGCATGCTGAAAATCTCGAACTCGCGCTGGGTCATGTTCTGCAGGCGCGGATCGTCCGTCGCGCCCTGCGACGGGTGGCAGGCCAGCTGGGTCGCCAGCGGCTGTTCGATGTAGGCATGCCCGGCGAGGATGCGACGCACCGCTTCGAGCAGCACCTCCGGCGCCGAATTCTTGGTGATGTAGCCCGCCGCCCCGGCGTCTAGCGCCTGCCGCACCAGCGGCAGTTCGTCGTGCATGCTGAAGAACAGCACACGCAGCTGCGGCAGGCGCTGGCGCAGGCGGCGCGTGGTCTCCAGGCCGCTGATGCCCGGCAGGCTGACGTCCATGATCACCAGGTTGGGGATATCCGCCAGCACCTGCTGCAGCGCCTGTTCCCCACTCGCCGCCTCGCTCACCGTGACCTCGGGCAGCAAGGCGCGCAGCAGGCTGGCATAGCCCTGGCGCACTACCGCGTGGTCGTCGACCAGCAGAATCTTCATTCAGGCCTCCCGGATGCGTGTCGCGGTTGAGTGAATGGCGGTGCGCGCGGCGCACCCTACGTATTGCCGCACACCGTAGGGTGCGCCATGCGCACCGAGCCGCTTCATGCGGCCTCCAGCGGAATGCTCAGGCGCAGCAGCCAGCCGCACCCGGGCCGCGTGCGCAGGCGCAACTCGCCGCCCAGACAGCGCGCGCGTTCGAGCATCGAGCGCAGCCCGATACCCGGACGCGGCGGCAGCGCGGCGCCCTCGCCATCGTCGGCCACCAGCAGGCAGAGCCGCGCACCGCGCCGATGCAGGCGCACACGCACGCGTTCGGCGCCGGAATGCCGGGCGACGTTGGTCAGCGCCTCTTGCAACAGGCGATACAGGTGCGCCTGCCCGGCCGCATCCAGTTCGGGAAGGCGCTCGCCCATGCGCAGTTCGCAGGCGATGCCCTGGGCGCCCTGCCACTGCTCGGCGAGCAGCTGGATCGCTTCGCCCAGTTGCAGACGCTCCAGCGCCACCGGATAGAGATGGCGCACCAGCGCACGGAAGCTCTCCTGCATCCGCTGGCAGTTGTCCTCCAGGCCGCGAGCGGTTTCCGCCAGCAGCGGCGACGGACCGATCAGAGAACGCAGCAGCAGCAACTGCGCGCGGATGCCGGCGAGGTACTGGCCAAGGTCGTCGTGCAGGGCCAGCGCCAGTTGCTTGCGCTCGTGCTCCTGCAAAGCGAGCAGCGCGCGGGTCAGCTCGGCGTTGTCGCGCTGCGCGGCTTCCAGCGTCGCGACCATGCCGTTGAAGTGCCCGGCGATGCGCTGCGCCTCGGGCAGCGAATGCGCGGGCAGGCGCACCTGCAGCTCGCCGCGCGCGACCCGGCTCAAGCCGGCGAGCAGTTCGTCGAGCACGCGCAGCCCGCGGCGCACCGCCCAGCGGATCGCCAGCAGGCTCAGCGCCAGGGCCAGGCCGAACAGCGCCAGCAGTTGCAGCAGCGAGTCCTCGACTTCGTCGATCTCGTCGCGCGGATCGACGCTGATCAGCACCTGGCGGCCGTCGTCCAGCCGCAGCGGCTCGGCGAAGGTGCGCGACGGCGGGTACAGCCAGGCACCGAGCCAGGCATCCAGGCCGTCGCCGGCGTCCGCCGCCGTGGCGCCGTCCAGCCAGTGCACGCGCACGTGGCGCAGACTGCGGGTGAGTTCGGATTCGAGGGTCGCAGGATCGCGTTGCGCCGCCTCGCGCAGGTATTCGACCACCGCCTGGGCGGCGTCCAGCTCGCGCTGCACGTCTTGGCTGGCCTGGCGCAGCAGCACCAGGCTGGAGACCGCGGCGACCAGGCAGAAGAACGCCACCACCAGCAGGTTGATTCGCCCCAGAGCGGACATCGGCGCGCCCTACTCGACCACGAAGGTGCCTTGCATGCCCTTGGCCTCGAGGCCCTTGGCGTAGTAGCGGTAGCGCCCCGGCTTGATCGGCACGAAGAAGATTTCCGCCTCGCCGGCTTCCTCGAACTCCAGTTCGGTCAGGGTCACCGCCTTGATCTCGACACCGCCGGCCTCGACCTTGCGCAGGAAGATCGAGGTGGCGAACTCCGGCGCCTGGAAGGCGTATTCCTTCTGCCCGCTGGCGATGATCTTGAGCTGGTAGGCCTTGCCGGTTTCCAGCCGGTACTCACTCTGCGACATCGCGTAGTCGCTGGCCTCCGAGCCGAGCAGCAGGTCCGGCAGCGCGGTGGTCTTGCGGGTCAGGTCGCCCGCCGCGTGGACCTTGTCCAGGCCGATCAGGCTGACGAACAGCAGCAGGGGAAGCAGCAGGGCTTTGAACACGCGCATGGGAACCTCGGCAGTCTTTGTTGTTGTCGCTCCATGCTAGGCCGGCGCGCGCCCGGCCCACTTACTACCTTGGTACTGCCGCACTGGTACTTTCTGCATATTTCGCGGGCGCCGGGCGCTTCCTATGCTGGCGGCACAAGAACAGGAGTCGCCCATGCGCCCGCTCGCGCCCTCTCTGCTGGCCTGCCTGCTCGGTGTATTCGCTGCCGCGCTGGCGAGCCACACGCCGCTCGCCGCCGAAACGCCCGCCGTACCGGAGGGCCTGCAGGTACGCATCGGCTACCTCGGCTACACGCCCGACCCGGGGCCGCTGCTGTCCAACGTGATCGGCGAACCGCGGGACGCCGGCCTGCGCGGCGCCGAGCTGGCGATCATCGACAGCAACAGCACCGGGCGCTTTCTTAACCAGCGTTACGAACTGACCACCGCCAGCGTGGAAACCCCGGAGGAACTGCTGGCCGCCGCGCAGGCCCAGCACGCCGACGGCCTGCGCCTGTTCGTGGTCAACGCGCCGGCGCCGCTGCTCACCCAGCTCGCCGCGCAATTGCCGGACAGCCTGCTGTTCAACGCCGGCAGCGCCGATGATGCACTGCGTACCGACGCCTGCCTGCCCAACGTGCTGCACACCCTGCCGGAGCGGGCGATGCTCGCCGATGCGCTGCTGCAATTCCTCGTCGTGCGCCAATGGAAGCGCGCGCTGCTGATCGTCGGCGCGCGCGACGACGACAAGGCCTACGCCGCCGCGCTGCGGCGCTCGGCGAAACGCTTCGGCGTGACCCTCGTCGCCGAGAAGCCGTGGACCTTCGACAACGACCAGCGCCGCAGCGCCCAGGCCGACATGCCGCTGTTCACCCAGGCCGCCGAGTACGACGTGGTGCTGGTGGCCGACGAGCACGGCGACTTCGGCGAATACCTGCCCTACAACACCTGGTACCCGCGCCCGGTGGCCGGCACCCAGGGCCTGGTCGCGACCGGCTGGCACAAGACCGTGGAAACCTACGGCGCGGCGCAGTTGCAGAAGCGTTTCGAGGCGCTCGCCGGGCGCTGGATGAACGACCGCGACTTCGCCGCCTGGATCGGCGTGCGCGCGATCGCCAGCGCGGTCACCCGCCTGGGCAACGCCGACGCCACGGCGATCCGCACCCTGCAACTGTCGCCGGACCTGCCGCTGGACGGCTTCAAGGGGCGCAAGCTGAGCTTCCGCCCGTGGGACGGCCAGCTGCGCCAGCCGATCCCGCTGGTGCAGCCGCGCGCGCTGGTCAGCACCTCGCCGCAGGACGGTTTCCTGCACCCGTTCAGCGAACTCGACAGCCTCGGCTTCGACGCGCCGGAAAGCCGCTGCACGCTGGCCGAACGCACGCCATGAGCCTTCACAAGAACAAGGAATCGACCATGCCCCGCCTGCTCACCGCCACCCTCGCCGGCAGCCTGCTGCTGACCGCCGGCGGCGCTTTCGCTGCCACCGCCTACGTATCCAACGAGAAGGACAACAACCTCAGCGTGATCGACCTGGACAGCCTCACGGTCACCGCCACCCTGCCGGTGGGCAAACGCCCGCGCGGGCTGGCGCTGTCGCGCGACAACACGCTGCTGTACATCTGCGCCAGCGACTCGGACAGCGTGCAGGTGATGGACCTGGCGACCCGGCAGATCATCAAGAATCTGCCTTCCGGCGCCGATCCCGAGCAGTTCGCCCTGCACCCCAACGACCGCTGGCTGTACATCTCCAACGAGGACGACGCGCTGGTCACCGTGGTCGACACCCAGAGCAGCCAGGTGCTGGCGCAGATCGACGTCGGTGTCGAACCCGAGGGCATGGCGGTCAGCCCGGACGGCAAGTGGGCGATCAACACCAGCGAAACCACCAACATGCTGCACTGGATCGACACCGCCACCCAGACCCTGGTGGACAACACCCTGGTCGACCAGCGCCCGCGCCACGTCGAGTTCAACCACGACGGCAGCCAGCTGTGGGCCTCGGCGGAAATCGGCGGCACCGTCAGCGTGGTCGACGTGGCTACGCGCAAGATCGTCAAGACGCTGCGCTTCGAGATCAAGGGCGTGCACCCGGACAAGGTGCAGCCGGTGGGCGTCAAGCTGACCCGCGACGGCAAGTACGCCTTCGTCGCTCTCGGCCCAGCCAACCATGTGGCGGTGGTGGATGCCAAGACCTTCGAGGTGCTCGATTACCTGCTGGTCGGCCGGCGCGTCTGGCATATGGCGTTCAATGCCGACGAGAGCCTGCTGCTGGCCACCAACGGAATCAGCGGCGACGTCTCGGTGATCGACGTGAAGGCGCTCAAGGTGACCAAGTCGATCAAGGTCGGCCGCTATCCGTGGGGCGTGGTGGTGACGCCATGAGCGCGCTGGAGGTCGAGGATGTCGGTTTTTCCTATGGCGCCCGGCGCGCGCTGGACGGCGTCGGCTTCAGCGTTCCGGCCGGGCACTTCTGCGCCCTGCTCGGCCCCAACGGCGCCGGCAAGTCGACCCTGAT
>NZ_DEYR01000086.1:0-275 GCF_002364635.1 Pseudomonas sp. UBA3153 | reverse complement strand
GCCGGCAAGTCGACCCTGATCGCCCTGCTCAGCCGCCTCTACGACCTGCAGCAGGGCGACATCCGCGTCGCCGGGCATTCGCTGCGCAAGCAGCCGCGCCTGGCGCTGCGCCAGCTCGGCGTGGTGTTCCAGCAAAGCACGCTGGACCTCGACCTCTCCGTAGAGCAGAACCTGCGCTACCACGCCGCGCTGCACGGCATGCCGCGGCAACTGGCGGCCGCGCGGATCGACGAGGAGCTGGCCCGGCAGAACCTGGGCGAGCGCCGCCGCGAGCC
>NZ_DEYR01000087.1:6307-6743 GCF_002364635.1 Pseudomonas sp. UBA3153 | reverse complement strand
CTGATGCCAGCCAGCCCGAGGCGCCGCGCAAGGGCGCGTTGTTCGCCGATCAGGTCGAGCGCCTGGCGCGGCAGCAGGAAGACGCCGGCGCCGCGCCGCTGGCGATCGCCCGCACGCGCTGCCTGATGGCCTGCCAGCGGCACTGCACGGCGCTGCTGCGCGCACCGGGCAAGATCGGCTACGTGCTCGGCGACCTCGCCGCCGACCAGGACGCTGCCGAGGCGCTGCTCGACTACGCGCGCAAGCACCAGCAATCCGATACCGGCCAGGTGCCGTTCCGCACCTGGCCCGCCGGCATCAAGGGCAAGTTCATCGCGCGCATTCCGGTGTTCGAGCAATGAGTGCCGTAGGGTGGGGATGGCAAACCGTAGGGGGATCGGGGCGCGTAGCGACGCTCTTTTCATCCACCATGACCCCGCCCGGTGGGTCGGTGAAG
>NZ_DEYR01000087.1:0-6063 GCF_002364635.1 Pseudomonas sp. UBA3153 | reverse complement strand
CCGCCCGGTGGGTCGGTGAAGCGTGACCCACCCTACGAAGGCGTTCGCTTTAGCGATGAACCGATTTCCAGAACAGCACTACGTAGGGTGGGTTAGCGGCGCATGCGCAGGATGAATGGCCGCAACGCAGGGGGTTACCGCCGCGTAACCCACCGAGCGGAGTCCGGTAGGGCGATTCTCTCCACGGTGACACCGCCCGGTGGGTCGGTGAAGCGCGACCCACCCTACGAAGCGTTCGTTTTACCGATGAACCGATTTCCAGAGCAGCCCACCAGCCGGTGTTTGCCAGGGCGATCCGCTCATCCCGCGTGACCCACGAAAGCCTTATCGATCTTCAGAGGAAAACCCATGTCCAGCCAGGCCAAGATTCCCGTCACCATCGTCACCGGCTTTCTCGGCAGCGGTAAGACCACGCTACTGCGCCACATCCTGGAGAACGCCGATGGTCGCCGCATCGCGGTGATCGTCAACGAATTCGGCGAGCTGGGCATCGACGGCGACATCCTGCGCGGCTGCGGCATCGGTTGCGACGAAGACGGCGTGGAGCAGGCCGGCCAGCTCTACGAGCTGTCCAACGGCTGCATGTGCTGCACCGTGCAGGAGGAGTTCTATCCGGTGATGCGCGAGCTGATCGAGCGCCGCGGCGACATCGACCACATCCTCATCGAAACCTCGGGCCTGGCGCTGCCCAAGCCGCTGGTGCAAGCCTTCCACTGGCCGGAGATCAAGAACGCCTGCACCGTCGATGCGGTGGTCACGCTGGTGGACGTGCCGGCGGCGGCCGCCGGCCAGTTCGCCGCCAACCCTCAGGCGGTGGACGAGCAGCGCCGCGCCGATCCCAACCTGGACCACGAATCGCCGCTGCACGAGCTGTTCGAGGACCAGTTGATGGCCGCGGACCTGGTGGTGCTGAGCAAGACCGACCTGGTCGCGCCGGCCGCCGTCGAGCAGGTCACCACGCTGGTGCGCGAGGAACTGCCGGCGCAGGTCAAGGTGATCGCCAGCGACAAGGGTCGTCTCGATCTGGAGCTGATCCTCGGGTTGTCCAGCGCCTCGGAGGAAACCATCCACCTGCGCGAAAGCCACCACGATCATGAAGAGGGCGAGGAGCACGACCACGACCTGTTCGATTCGGTGGTGGTGAAGCTGCCGCAGGTCGACCGCGAGCGCCTGCTGGCGAGCCTGCAGGTGCTGGTCGAGCAGCACGCCATCTATCGCATCAAGGGTTTCGTGGCGCTGCCGGGCAAGCCGATGCGGCTGGTCGTGCATGGCGTCGGCCAGCGGTTCGACAGCTACTTCGACCGCCGCTGGAACGCCGACGAAACGCCGTCCACGCACCTGGTGCTGATCGGCCAGGCGCTGGACGCCCAGGCGTTGCAGGACGCGCTGCAGGCCGCCGTGGTCGAGGGCTGAGCCGATGCACATGCTGACGGCGCTGCCCGGCGGATACGTGGACGAGAGCGGGGCGATCATCACCCGCCTCGAACAGGACCCGGCGGACATCGTCATCCTCAGCGCCGCCGACACCACCCTGGCGCTGCTCGCCGCCGCCCATCCGCAGGCCGGCGCGGCGGACGTCGCCTATCCGTCGGTGCGCCTGGCGAACCTGATGCACCTGCGCCAGCACGCCTCCATCGACCTGTACCTGGACGAGGTGCTGCAGCACGCGCGGCTGATCGTCATCGATCACCTGGGCGGCGAAAGCTACTGGCCCTATGGCACCGAACAGGTGGTCGCGCTGTGCCGGCGCAAGGGCCTCGCCCTGGCGATGTTCTCCGGCGACATGAGCGAGGACCCCAACCTCACCGCGCTGAGCACCGTCGACGCGCCGACCTGCCATACGCTCTGGCGTTACCTGCGCGAGGGCGGCGCGGGCAACGCGCGCGAGTTGTACCGTTTCCTCGGCGCGCAGTTCTTCGGCCTCGACGGGGCGCCACGGCCACCGCGCGCGCTGCCGCCGATCGCCGTGTTCCACCCCGCGCAGGACAACGCCGGCGTGGCCGACTGGCAGGCGCAGTGGGTCGCCGGCGCGCCCTGCGTGGCGCTGCTGTTCTACCGCGCGCACCTGCAGGCCGGTAACACGCGGGTGTTCGCCGCGCTGTGCGAGCGCCTGCTGGCGCAGGGGCTGAACCCGCTGCCGATCGCGCTGCTGTCGCTCAAGGACCCGCTGTGCCTGAGCAGCCTGCGCGAACTCTGCGCAGGCAATGACGTGGCGCTGATTCTCAACACCACGGCGTTCTCCCAGTCGGCGATGGACGATCCCGGCGACCACGCCCTGGCCGGCGACATCCCGGTGCTGCAGGTGGTGCTTTCCGGCGGCAACCAGCAGAGCTGGCGCGCCGATCCGCACGGCCTGGCGCCGCGCGACATGGCCATGCACGTGGCCCTGCCGGAAGTCGACGGACGCATCATCAGCCGCGCGGTGAGCTTCAAGGGCTTCGGCGTGCGCAGCGCGCTGACCCAGAGCGACGTGGTGGAGTACCAGCCGCTGGAGGAACGCATCGATTTCGTCTGCGCGCTGGCGCGGCGCTGGTGCCGGCTGCGTGCGCTGGCCAATCCGCAGAAACGCCTGGCGCTGGTGCTGGCGAACTATCCGACCCGCGAGGGCCGTCTCGGCAACGGCGTCGGCCTGGACACGCCGGCCTCGGCGATCGAAATCCTCCGCCGCCTGGCCGATGAGGGCTACGCGGTAAACGGCATTCCCGCCGACGGCGACGCGCTGATGCACCTGCTCAAGCAGGGCGTCACCAACGACCCCGACCAGTGGGCGCTGCGCCCGGCGAAGCAGAGCCTGGCGCTGGCCGATTACCAGCGCTTCTTCGACAGCCTGCCGGCAGCCAGCCGCGCCGCCATCGTCGCCCGCTGGGGCGCGCCGGAGCAGGACCCGATGCTGCGCCAGGGCCGCTTCATGATCGCCGGCGTGCGCCTCGGCCAGGTGTTCGTCGGCATCCAGCCGGCGCGCGGCTATCACCTCGACCAGAAGGCCAACTACCACGACCCGGACCTGGTGCCGCCGCATTACTACCTGGCGTTCTACCTGTGGCTGCGCGAGCACTGGTCCAGCGACGCCATCGTCCATGTCGGCAAGCACGGCAACCTGGAATGGCTGCCGGGCAAGAGCGTCGCGCTGAGCGAGGAATGCTGGCCGGACCTGGTGTTCGGCCCGATGCCGCACCTGTATCCGTTCATCGTGAACGATCCGGGCGAGGGCACCCAGGCCAAGCGCCGCGCCCAGGCGGTGATCATCGATCACCTGATGCCGCCGCTGACGCGCGCCGAAAGCTACGGCCCGACCCGCGACCTGGAGCGCCTGATCGACGAATTCTACGAGGCGCTGACCCTCGACCCGCGGCGCTCCGGGCTGCTGCGCAAGCAGATCCTCGGGCTGATCACCGCGCAGAACCTGCACGCCGACCTCGGCCTGGAAACCCCGCGCAACGCCGAGGAGGAACAACTGCTGCTCAACCGCACCGACAGCTACCTCTGCGAGCTGAAGGAAAGCCAGATCCGCGACGGCCTGCACGTGTTCGGCCGCTCGCCGCAGGGCCGCCTGCAACGCGACACCCTGCTGGCCCTGGCGCGGCACGGCGTCGGCGACGGCCTGGGCGGCAACGCCAGCCTGGTCCGCGCGCTGGCCCAGGACCTGTTGCCGGGCGCGGATTTCGATCCGCTGGACGACGACTGGAGCTTGCCGTGGAGCGGCGCAAGACCGGCCGCCCTGGCGGATGTCGACGAACAGCCCTGGCGCACCCGCGGCGATACCCGCGAGCGGCTGGAGTTGCTGGCGCTGGGGTTGCTGGAGGAGGGCGCCCGGCGCGCGCCCGACCCCGAGTGGGCGCGCACCTCCGCCGTCATGCAGCGCGTCGAGGGTGATCTGCGCCCGCGCCTGCAAGCCTGCGGAACGCAGGAGCTGTATCAGCTGTGTCGCGGCCTGGCCGGTCGATTCGTGCCGCCGGGGCCGAGCGGGGCACCGTCGCGCGGGCGGCCGGACGTGCTGCCCACCGGGCGCAACTTCTTCTCCGTCGACACGCGGATGATCCCCACGCCGACCGCCTGGGCGCTGGGCGAGAAATCCGCCGCGCTGCTGGTCGAGCGCTTCGTCCAGGACAACGGCGACTACCCGCGCAGCATCGGCCTCTCGGTGTGGGGCACGGCGACCATGCGCACCGGCGGCGACGACATCGCCCAGGCTTTCGCCCTGCTCGGCGTGCGCCCGCAGTGGGCCGAGGGGAGTTTTCGCGTCACCGATTTCGAGGTGCTGCCGGGCAAGCGCCTGGACCGCCCGCGGGTCGACGTCACCCTGCGCGTGTCGGGCTTCTTCCGCGACGCCTTCGCCAACGTCATGCAGATGTTCGACGCCGCCGTGCAGCGCGTCGCCGAGCTGGACGAGCCGGAAGACATCAACCCGATCCGCGCGCGCATCCGCCGCGAGACCGCCGAATTGCAGGCCCAGGGACTGGACGCCGACAGCGCGCGCCAGCAGGCCGGCTTCCGCGTCTTCGGCGCCAAGCCCGGTGCCTACGGCGCGGGCCTGCAGGGGCTGATCGACTCGCGCGACTGGCAAACCGACGCCGACCTGGCCGCCGCCTATCTGAACTGGGGCGGCTACGCCTACGGGCAGAAGGTCTACGGCGCGCAGGACCGCGACGGGTTCGCCCGGCGCCTGGCGCAGGTCCAGGCGGTGGTGCAGAACCAGGACAACCGCGAGCACGACCTGCTGGATTCCGACGACTACTACCAGTTCCACGGCGGCATGAGCGCGGCCGCGCGGCACCTCTCCGGCACGCAGCCGGCGATGCTCTTCGGCGACCACAGCAACCCGCAGGCGCCGAAGGTGCGCAACCTGGCCGAGGAAATCAGCCGTGTGATGCGCGCGCGGGTGACCAACCCGAAGTGGATCGATGGCGTGAAGCGCCACGGCTACAAGGGCGCCTTCGAGATGGCCGCGACCGTGGACTACCTGTTCGCCTTCGACGCCACCACCGGCGTGGTCCGCGACGACCAGTACGCCAGCCTGACGGAGGCGTACCTGGGCGATCCGTCGACCCGCGAATTCCTCCAGCGGCACAACCCCGACGCCCTTCTGGAAATCAGCGAGCGCCTGCTCGAAGCCATCCAGCGCGGCCTCTGGCAAGCGCCGGGCGATTACCGCGAACGCATCGAAAACCATCTGATCGCCGCCGAACAGCATCTGGAAGACTAATCCCATGAACCGCCCACATTTCCCGTTCTCCGCCCTGCATGGCCAGCCGCAGCTGCAACTGGCGCTGCTGCTGGCGGCCATCGACCCGCAGATCGGCGGCGTGCTGATCGAGGGGCCGCGCGGCACCGCCAAGTCCACCAGTGCCCGCGCGCTGGCCGACCTGCTGCCGGCCGGGCGCTTCGTCAACCTGCCGCTGGGCGCCAGCGAGGAACAGCTGGTGGGCTCGCTGGACATCCAGGCGGCGCTGCAGGACGGCCGCGTGGATTTCCGCCCCGGCCTGTTGGCCCGCGCCGACGGCGGCGTGCTCTACGTCGACGAGGTCAACCTGCTGGCGGATGCGCTGGTCGACCTGCTGCTGGACGTCTGCGCCAGCGGGGTCAACCGCATCGAGCGCGACGGCATTTCCCACCAGCACGAGGCGCGCATCGCCCTGGTCGGCACCATGAACCCGGAAGAGGGCGAACTGCGTCCGCAACTGCTCGACCGCTTCGGCCTGTTCGTGCGCCTCGGCGAACGCATCGAGCCGGCGGCGCGTGAGGCCATCGTGCGCAGCCGCCTGCAGTTCGACCGCGACCCGCAGGGCTTCGTCGAAGGCCAGCGCGCGGCGCTGGAGGCACTGACGCAGCGCCTGGAACGGGCGCGGGCGAAGGCCGGCCAACTGGAATTCAGCGATGCGCTGCACCGCCAGGTCAGCGACCTCTGTTATGCCGCCGGCGTGGAAGGCGTGCGCGCCGACCTGGTGCTGCTGCGCGCTGCCTGCGCGCACGCGGCCTGGCAGGGCCACGCGCGGATCGGCGCCGAGGATGTCGCGGCGGTGGCCGAACTGGTGCTGGCGCACCGCCGCAAACTGCCGCCCGACG
>NZ_DEYR01000101.1:0-4423 GCF_002364635.1 Pseudomonas sp. UBA3153 | reverse complement strand
GTCGCCGAGGCTGCCACCGACGCAGAGCAAGTCGCCGGGCCGTGCGCCGCTGCGGGTCAGCGCCTGGCCGCGCGGCACGCGGCCGAACACGCTCAGGGTCAGGCTCAGCGGGCCACGCGTGGTATCGCCGCCGACCAGCGCCAGTCCGCAGGCCGCCGCCATTAACGAAAGGCCGTCGGCGAAACCGCGCAACCAGTCGTCATCGGCGCCAGGCAGGGTCAGTGCGAGGGTGAAGGCGAGCGGCGTAGCGCCCATCGCCGCCAGGTCGCTGGCGGATACCGCCAGCGCGCGCTGGCCGAGCAGAAAGGCCTCGCAGGCATCGGGGAAGTGCACGCCGGCGACCAGCGTGTCGGTGGATACCGCCAGCTGTTCGCCGGGCGGCAGGTCGAGCAGCGCGCAATCGTCGCCGATGCCCAGCGCCACGCCTTCGGCCGCCTGCGCACAAGGCGCGACGGCGAAGTAATGGCGGATCAGCTCGAACTCCCCCATCGGGACGCCTCAGGCAGCGTCCGGGGACGAGGGAAGGGACGGCATCAGCGCTTGTCGCCGCGCTGGCCGCCGCGCACTTCGGCTGCGCGCAGGGTCGGCGCCAGCTTGTCCAGTACGCCGTTGACGAACTTGTGCCCGTCGGTGGCGCCGAACACTTTCGCCAGCTCGATGCCCTCGTTGATCACCACACGGTACGGCACGTCGACGCGATGGGTCATTTCCCAGGTGGACAGGCGCAGGATAGCCAGTTCGACCGGGTCCAGTTCCTCCAGCGGGATATCGAGGAACGCGGCGAAGGCGCCATCGATTTCCGGCTTGTTGTGCGCAACGCCGGTGAGGATTTCGTGGAAGTAGGCACCATCGACACCGGCGAAGTCGTTGTCGACGCGGAACTGCGCTTCGATTTCGTTGAGCGACTGGCCGGCGATGTGCCACTGATACAGCGCCTGCATCGCCAGGCTGCGGGCCACGCGACGTTGCGCGATCCGGCCCTTCGCCGGCTTGGCCGGCTGCTGGTCGTCCTGATCGTCCCGGTTAAGACTCACTTGGCCTCCAAGGCCGCCAGCAGGCTGACCATTTCCAGAGCGGACAGCGCGGCTTCCGCGCCCTTGTTGCCGGCCTTGGTGCCGGAGCGCTCGATGGCCTGCTCGATGGAGTCCACGGTCAGCACGCCGAACGCGACCGGCACGCCGAACTCCATGGAAACCTGGGCCAGGCCCTTGGTGCATTCGCCGGCGACGTATTCGAAGTGCGGAGTGCCACCGCGGATGACCGCGCCAAGGGCGATGATCGCCGCGTACTCGCCCTGCTGGGCGACTTTCTGCGTGACCAGCGGAATCTCGAAGGCGCCGGGCGCGCGGATCAGGGTGATGTCGGCTTCCTTGACGCCGTGGCGGACCAGGGCGTCGACCGCCCCGCTGACCAGGCTTTCGACGACGAAGCTGTTGAAGCGGCCAACCACCAGGGCGAATTTGCCTTGGGGGGCGATGAAAGTACCTTCGATGGTCTTCAGAGGCATGGATGGGTCTCGATCTGTATAAAGAGCCGGGCGTCACTCGCCCCGAAAATAAGCTTTTTGCTCCCCTTGCCCAGGTGCGGGAGAGGGCTGCGCGTGAAGCCACAACACCCTCTCCCGCCCTTCGGGCACCCTCTCCCATGAACGGAAGAGGGTCATCGGAAGCGGCCCTGCGGGCCGCCTGTCAATCGGCGGGCAGGTATTCTACAACCTCCAGGTCGAACCCGGATATCGCATTGAACTTCATCGGCGAACTCATCAGGCGCATCTTGCGCACGCCGAGGTCGCGGAGTATCTGCGAGCCGGCGCCGACCGTGCTGTAGGTGCTCGGCGTCTTCGCGGTGCCGGCATCGGCCTCGCGGATGTGCGCGAGCACTTCGTCGCCGTCCAGCGAATGACCGAGCAGCAGCACCACGCCGCTGCCCGCGCGGGCCACTTCGGTCATCGCCGCGCGCAGGCTCCAGCGGCCCGGCTGGCGGACCATCAGCAGGTCGCGCATCGGGTCCATGTTGTGCACCCGCACCAGCGTCGGCTCTTCCGGGCAGATGCTGCCGAGGGTTAGCGCCATGTGCACGTCGCCCTCCACCGAGTCGCGGTAGGTGACCAGGTTGAACGGACCGACCTCGCTGTCCAGCGGCTGTTCGGCGATGCGCTGCACGGTGCGCTCGTGGATCAGCCGGTAGTGGATGAGGTCGGCGATGGTGCCGATCTTGATCCCGTGCAGTTCGGCGAAGGCCTCGAGTTCGGGCCGGCGCGCCATGCTGCCGTCGTCGTTCATCACCTCGCAGATCACCCCGCTCGGCTCGAAGCCACCCATCCGCGCCAGGTCGCAGGCCGCTTCGGTGTGGCCCGCACGGGCCAGTACGCCGCCGGACTGCGCCATCAGCGGGAAGATGTGGCCGGGGCTGACGATGTCTTCGGCCTTGGCGTTCTTCGCCGCGGCGGCCTGCACGGTACGCGCGCGGTCGGCGGCGGAGATGCCGGTGGTGACGCCTTCGGCGGCCTCGATCGAGACGGTGAACTTGGTGCCGAAACCGGAGCCGTTGCGCGGCGCCATCAGCGGCAGCTTCAGCGTTTCGCAACGCTCGCGGGTCATCGGCATGCAGATCAGCCCGCGGGCGTAGCGCGCCATGAAGTTGATGTGCTCGGCCTGCACGCATTCGGAGGCCATGATCAGGTCGCCTTCGTTTTCGCGGTCTTCGTCATCCATGAGGATGACCATCTTGCCCTGGCGGATGTCTTCGACGAGTTCTTCGATGCTGTTGAGTGCCATGGTTGGCGAATCCTTACTTGTTCAGGTAGCCGTGCTCGGCCAGGAAACTTTCGCTGATGCCGGAGGCGGCGGGCTCGGCGGCCTTGTCGCCGAGCAGCAGGCGCTCGATGTAGCGTGCCAGCAGGTCGACCTCGAGGTTGACCTGCCGCCCGGGGCGGTAGTCGGCCATGATGGTTTCGGCGAGCGTGTGCGGGACGATGGTCAGCTCGAACTCGGCGCCATTCACCGCGTTCACCGTCAGGCTGGTGCCATCGACGGTGATCGAGCCCTTCAGCGCGATGTACTTGGCCAGCTCGCGCGGCGCGCGGATGCGGAACTGCACGGCGCGGGCGTTCTCCTCGCGGGACACCACTTCGCCGACACCGTCGACGTGGCCGCTGACCAGATGACCGCCGAGGCGGCTGGTGGGGGTCAGCGCCTTTTCCAGGTTCACCGGGCTGCCGCTCTTGAGACCGGCCAGCGCGGTGTGGCTGAGGGTCTCGCGGGAAACGTCGGCCCAGAAGCCGTCGCCGGGCAACTCCACCGCGGTGAGGCAGACACCGTTCACCGCGATGCTGTCGCCGAGCTTGACGTCGCCTAGGTCGAGCTTGCCGGTCTGCACGTAGAGGCGCACGTCGCCGCCCTTGGGCGTCAGCGCGCGGATGCTGCCGATGGCTTCGATTATGCCGGTGAACATACGACCTCCCGCGCGAACCGCGCAGAAGCCGTCGAACGGCTGGGGAAATGCAAATGGAAACGCGACATCGTGAAACTCCTGTTTTGTGAAAAACAGGGCACGTCGATCGAATGGGATTTCAGGGGCGCGCGGAGGCACCCGTCGAGGCATCCCGTTCTCTCTTCATCCGGACTATGACCGTCGGCCCCGGGATCACACCGGGTCTGCTGACCTCGCCGCCCCGTGCGGGGTAAGCGAGCGCTCGCGGGCTCGACGCATTGCGCGCCATCACCGCCGGTGGGGAATTGCGCCCCGCCCTGAGAACGTTCCGGCCACCTGAATGGCCGGACGGCGTTTTTAGCACAAAATGCCGCAGGGCCGGAAGCGCAAAGGCGCCTTGCAGGCCCTCGCGGCGACGGTTTGGAGACGATCGGAGCTAACGAGTGACAGGGCGGACGACGATCAGCCAGTCGTCGCCGACCGCGCGGATATCGGCGATCTTCAACGCGCGCGCTTCGGCCATGCGCTCCAGCGGCAGCTCGAGCAGCGGCCGCGCAGCGGAACCGAGGAAGCAGGCGGCGACGAACAGCTGGTACTCGTCCACCAGCCCCTGCCGGGCGAAAGCGCCAGCCAGTTGCGCGCCGGCCTCCACCAGCACCTCGTTGGCGCCACGCGCGGCCAGCTCGACGAGCAGCGCGCGCAGGTCGACATGGCCGTCGTCCCCGCCCAGCGCCAGCAACTCGTGCCCGGCCGCCGCGTAACGCTCGCTCGCGGCCGCGTCGGTGCTCGCCACCAGGGCGGCGCCGGCCTGGAAGAACGGCGCGTCCAGCGGCACGCGCAGGTGCCCGTCGATGAGCACGCGCAACGGCGCGCGGCCGGCGGCCAGGGCCGTCTGCTCGGCATCCAGGCCCAGCTCGTCGGGACGCACGGTGAGCCGCGCAGCATCCGTCAGGACGGTGTCGGCGCCGCTAAGGACCACGCTGGACTGCGC
>NZ_DEYR01000103.1:0-7963 GCF_002364635.1 Pseudomonas sp. UBA3153 | reverse complement strand
AGCTGCGGCGCGTCCGTCGCCGCCGCCAGCGCGGCGCAGCCCAGCAGCACCGCCGCGCAGTAGCCGCGCACCGTCAGTGCTGGACGATGCTGGCGACGTTGCCGTCGCCGGTCTGGGTGATCCGCGCGGTCTGCGGCGTGAAGGTGTCGAAGCCGCCGGACTGGCTGATGCTGGCCTGGTTGGTCGAGCCGGTCTGGACGATGCTGGCGAGGTTGCCGATCCCCGCGCTGTCCAGGCTGGCGATGTTGGCGTCGCCGGTCTGGTCGATGCTGACCACGTAGTCGTCGCCGTCGACGACCAAGCTGGCGCTGTTGTCGTTGCCCACCGAAGAGCCGCTGGCGCTGCCGTTGCGGCCGCTCTGGTCGACGAACAGGCTGTTGCCGTCACCCTCCTGGGCGAACTCCAGGACGTTGAACTTGAACTGGACGTTCGCCTCCATCTGGTTGCCGTCGCCGCTCTGGCTCAACGTCGCCCGGGGATTCTCCAGGCCGCCCTGGGTCAGGGCCAGCACGTTGTCGTTGCCGTTCTGGGTCAGGTTGGCCGAGCCGGAGAAATCCTGATTCACCGACACCGCGTTGTTGTCGCCGACCTGGTAGACGGTCGCCGAGGTGCCGATGCCGCTCTGCACCGATTGCAGGCTGTTGCCGGTTCCGCTGGCGCTCGCCTGGAGCCAGTTGCCGGCGCCGTCCTGCTGCACGTCGGCGGTGTTGGTGGCGCCGCTCTGGCTGACGGTCGCGGTGTTGCCGATCAGCACGTCGAAGTTCACCGACTCCTGGCGCAGCGTGGCGCTGTTGGCGTAGCCGTCCTGGCTCAGGCCCACGGCGTTGCTCTCGCCGCCGAGCTGATAGACCGCGCCGTAGTTGCCGCCGCCGCTCTGGTCGATGGTCACCTGGCTGTCGTAGGCGTTCTGCTCGCTGATGGCGGTCTGGCCGACACCGCTCTGGGTGATGTCGCTGCTCAGGCGCACGCCGCTCTGGGTCTGGGTGGCCTGGTGATCAGGGCCGGTCTGATCCAGCGTGGCCTGGTTGTCGGTGCCGTACTGGTCGAGTACCGCGCTGCCGGCGGCGAACACGCAGGGTGTCGAGAAAACCAGGGCCAGGGCAGTGAAGGGTATGAGCGCGCGCATGTCGATTCTCCGTTTTGTCGTTGTGACGTCCGTGCCGGTCAGCGGTATTGGCGGACCTGCATGTTCTGGTGATTGCCGAACTGGGTGATGCTGCTTCTGAAGCCATCGCCGACCTGCTCGATGCGCGCGTCGTTGTACGCGCCGAGCTGACGGATCACGGCCTGGTTGTCGTTGCCCTGCTGGTCGATACGCGCGCGATTGGCGTAGCCGGTCTGGATGATCTGCGCGGAAAGCTCGCCGCCATCCTGGGCGATGGCGGCTTCCTGGGCGGCGCCGGTCTGGCGGCTGAGGGCGACGAGGCGCTCGCCGGTCTGCCCGATGGCGGCGCGGTTGGCCAGGCCGATCTGCTGGATGCGCGCGGCACTGGCAGCGACACGGGACAGCTCGCTGCCGGACGCCAGGTCGGCGTTGTCCAGCAGGTCGGCGGCGCCGGCGTCGATGCCGCCCAGCGCCAGCGCCAGCGCTCCACACATGCCCCGCCATCGACTCATACCGCACCTGAACCAGGAGCCCGAACGGCGCAATTCTTCGCTCTTCCGGCACCGGGCGGGTATCGCCCCATCGGCTGAAAAATGCCCCACGAAAGGCCCCGCAGGGATTAATCCTCCGTCGCCCTCGCCACCGCCGGCCGGCCCGGCGTGGCCTCCAGGTATTTCGCCAGCGAACTGCCGGCGATCGCGCTGGCGTCCGCCGCCCGCCACAGCCGCCGCTCGATGCCTTGCGCGATCAGGTTGACCACCGCGGACTCGATTGCCGAGAGCACGCAGAGCTGCGCCGGTTCGTTGGTGGTGTAGCCGGATTCGGCCTCGAGAAGCTTCTTGAACTCGATGAACTTGAACACCCCGGCCTGGCGCCCGACCGAATAGATGGTCTTGGACGTCATCACGTTGGCCAGCACGCGCCCGCTGCGGGTATCGATGGCGCGCAGGTTCACCGTCACCTGATCGACCCGGTATTCCTCGGAAACCCCGATCCCCAGGTAGCGCGCGCCCTCCCCGCCGCTGCGCACGTTGGTGTCGTAGGCGACGATGCCGCCTTCGAGCAGCAGGTTGGCGGCCTGCAGCGACGGCAGCGTCTGCTCGAGGTTTTCCGGCAGGTCCGGCTTGTTCTGCGTGGCGCGGATGATCTTGCGCTCGGTGAGCAGGTTCTGCAGGCCCTCGCGCTCCAGCACGATGAACCAGCCGCTGGTTTGCAGCGCGTCCACCAGCATGCTGCCGGCGCCCTGGGTCACCGCCGTGGAGAAGGAGCTGGACGGGTTCGGCTTGTACTGCCCGGACTGGTCGCGGAAGCCGTACACCGCCGCCACCAGCGGGCCCTTCGGCGGCGGCAGCGCGAGCAGGTCGTAGTAGGTCGAGGCGCGCGGGGTCAGGGTCGGCGCCGCGTGCTGCTCGGCGGGCATCGGGTCGTGAACCGAGCAGCCCTGGAACAGGCCGGCGCACAGCAGAAGGACGAGCGCATGGGGTTTCATGGATGAGGTCTCGCGCGGACTGATCACGGGGCGTTGAAGCCGCTGATGGAAATTTCCGAAATCTCGCCGGTGGCGCGATCGGTGATCTGCACGGTCAGGGTGCCGGAGTCGTCGACGATGTTGACGATGAACTGGTCGGTGGACAGGGTGCCGGAGCTGCCGTCGTTGACGTTCGCCAGCACCTGCGAGAGCAGCCGCGACTCCAGCTGGCTGGTGAAACGCTCCAGCGCCGAAAGACGGGTGCCGCCGGAGATGTCCGGGTCCTTGTAGCGGTCCTGGGCGGTCGCGTTGTTCAGCAGGTAGGTGCCGTTCAGCGGGCTGCCGCCGAAGGACGGGTTGACCGGCGTATAGACCAGTTCCGTGGCCTGGGCGCCGCCGGCCAGCGCTGCCAGCAGGCCAAGGCGAAGATGCCAGGTGCAGCGATGGCGCGTCATAGCTCGTCCCTCTCCATGTCGGTGTTGTCTTGCAGCAAATCCTCGAGTCGCCGGCGCGCGATGGCCTCGACGACCTGATCGGCCGCCCCGTAGGCCGAATCCGTCACCTGCGAAGCGTTCGGTTGCAGAAACTGGCGGTAGAGCACGCGCTGGTCCTGCTCGACCCAGATCAGGCTGCCCCAGCGGGCCGATGGCCGCTCGCGCACCACCAGGTTGAAGTCCATCTCGCTGGCGTCCGCCAGGCGGTCGCTGAAGGCGCGGTAGAAGTCATGGCCGAAGCGCGAAATGGTGCTGTCGATGACCAGCCCCTGGATCAGATCCTCGCTGGCAGCGGCCCCGGCGACGGGCGCCAGCGCCAGCCAGGCCAGCAGCGCCGAGCGCCTCACGGCGACTCCGGCAAGCCGGCATGGAAGCGCAACGCGGCCTCGGCGCGATTGGCCGACCCGGTCTTGCGCAGCAGGTTGTGCATGTGGCTTTTCACCGTGTGCGGGCTCAGGCACAGGGCGCGACCGATGGCGGCGTTGGACAGGCCACGGCCGACCAGGTAGAGGATTTCGCGTTCGCGCAGGGTGAGCATGTCGCTGGACGGGCGTTGCAGTGCCCGCAGGCGTTGCACCAGGTAGGCCATCAGCGGCCGCGACAGCCAGTCCTGGCCGGCGAGCAGTACGTCGAGGCCGCGCAGCAGCTGTTCGCGGCTGGTCTGCGGGGAGAACACGCCGCGGATGCCGGGATAACGCGCGACCCAGGTCAGCGCCAGTTCCGGCGGGGCGTTGATCAGCGCGATGGGCGCCTGCGCGGGCAGCCGCTCGACGCCTTCGGCGAGGCGCTCCGGGCACAGGCTGCCGATGTCCAGCAGGCGCAGCGCCGAGGGCTCGGCGAGGCGCGACAGGTCGGCCACCTGCAACTCGATGGCCGAGCGCTGCTCGAGGAAATGCTTGAACAACTCGCCGAGCAGCGGATTGGTGGTGATCAGGCGAACCGTGACCGGTAGCGCCGTCGACCTTTCTCTCCCGACTTCCATGTATCCCGTCCTTCGCGGGCCGTACCTAGATCGAGAAAGTAGCCTGTAACCAATCAGTTACAAGGACTAACGGACCAACAGCAGGAAAACCGACAAAAATTCGTCACCCCGCTCGAACCGTCAGTTTTTCCCCGCCCTGGCCATGCAGCGCTTCCAGCGCTCGTCGACCCGCTGGGCGAACCAGGCGGTAGTCAGGGTGCGGGTGATCTTCGGGCTTTCCAGGGTGATGCCCGGCAGCACCGCGCGCGGCAGCGGCTTGCCGGCCTTGGCGTCGGCCAGGGCGAAGACGCGCTGGTAGAGGTCTGTGTCCTCGAAGTCGAGGCTGTCGCCATGGTTCAGCGCGCGCCGAATGTCGCCGTCGCTCATCTCCAGGCGCTTGCCCAGGGTGCGCACCGCGCGCTCGGTCTGCCCGGCCAGTGGCGAGTTGGGCAGCAGCAGGTCGCCGTCCAGCGCCAGCTTGATCCCGGTCAGCCGGCTCACCGCGCTCTGGAACGCGGCGTTGCGGCTGGCATACCAGCCGGCGTTGAAGTCGGCGAAGCGGTACAGCGGCTGCGGGTAGTTCACCGGATAGCCGAGCAGATGCGCCGTGCCGAAGTACAGCCCGCCACGGCGGCTGAACACTTCCTGGCGGATCGAGCCGTCGACCGGGTACGGATACCCCCGCGCGTGGGCCTGGGCGAAGTCGATGCTGACCTGCATCGGCCCGCCGGTGTGCACCGGGTTGAGACCGCCGAACAGCTGGCGCCCCATGGGCACCATGCTGATGAAGTCGTCGAAGATCGCGCTCAGTTCCTTTTCCGTGCGCACCGCCGCGAGGCGCTGGCTGTAGGTCTTGCCGTTCGGCGAGTCGATGCGCAGTGCGGCGCTGACGAGGAAACCCGGTACGTGCAACGCGCCGGCGCGGCGATCGATTTCCGCACGGGCGATCTTCGCCAGCCCGGCCACCGGCGGGTCGGCCTGGAAGGTCGACTCCTGCTCGGTCACCGCCAGCACCGCGCAGAGGTTCTCGGTGGTGGTGGAAATCTCCTGCGCGGAGAACGCGGTGTAGAGGTCCGCCGCCCAGCCATTACGGTCGGCGACGCTGGCCGGCATCAGCCGGACGATCTCCGCGCGCACCACCTCGGCGGCGCGCTCCGGCGGCTCCTGCGGCCGCTGCGTGCCGCACCCGGTGAGCAGCAGCGCGAGGCAGGCGATGAAGGGAAGACACGGGCCGTGGCGGACGGCGGCGGTTGTCGGTGAGCGGTACGCCGGGGTGGCGAAGTCGATGCGAGGAGGATTCATCGGCCATCAATAACCGCTTCCGCACCGCCCGGGCAACCCGCAGCCGTTGGGCGGTCGGCGCGGGATGAAAAAGGACTGTTCGGCCGCCCGTCAATCGGATAAAAAGCAGCCCAGCCAACCCACCCGTATTTCCCTACCAGGCCCGCCGTTCGACGCTGCCGTCGGCCCGAGAAACAAATAATGAAAAGGCTGTATCTGCTCGGGCTTCTTGCCTGTCTCGCTCAACCGGCATTCGCCGACGTCAAACCCGCCGCCCACGACAAACAGGCCTTCGTCAGCGACCTGATCGGCCGCATGACCCTCGAGGAAAAGATCGGCCAGCTGCGCCTGATCAGCATCGGCGCGGACATGCCGCAGCCGCAGATCCTCAAGGAAATCGCCGCCGGGCACATCGGCGGCACCTTCAACACGGTCACCCGCGCCGACAACCGGCCGCTTCAGGATGCCGCACTCAGCAGCCGACTGAAGATCCCGATCTTCTTCGCCTACGACGTGGTCCACGGCCACCGTACGATCTTCCCCATCAGCCTGGCGCTGGCGTCGAGCTGGGACTTGCAGGCGGTCGCCCTCGCCGGCCGTACCTCGGCCATCGAGGCCGCCGCCGACGGCATCGACATGACCTTCGCGCCGATGGTCGACATCACCCACGACCCGCGCTGGGGCCGCACCTCGGAAGGCTTCGGCGAAGACCCGCACCTGGTCTCGATGACCGGCGCCACCATGGTCAAGGCGTTCCAGGGCGCCGCACCGAACACCGCCGACAGCGTGATGGCCATCGTCAAGCACTTCGCCCTCTATGGCGCGGTGGAAGGCGGTCGCGACTACAACACCGTGGACATGAGCCCGGTGCGCATGTACCAGGAGTACCTGCCGCCCTACAAGGCCGCCCTCGATGCCGGCAGCGGCGGCGTGATGGTGGCGCTGAACTCGATCAACGGCGTGCCGGCCACCGCCAACACCTGGCTGATGCATGACCTGCTGCGCAAGGAATGGGGCTTCAAGGGCGTCACCGTGAGCGACCACGGCGCGGTCACCGAGCTGGTCAACCACGGCGTCGCCGACAACGAGCGCGAAGCCGCCAAGCTGGCGATCAAGGCCGGCATCGACCTCTCCATGCACGACTCGCTGTACCGCGACGAACTGCCCGGCCTGGTGAAATCCGGTGAAGTCAGCGTGCAGGAAATCGACAACGCGGTGCGCGAGGTGCTCGGCGCCAAGTACGACATGGGCCTGTTCGCCGACCCCTACCTGCGCATCGGCAAGGCCGCCGACGACCCGCAGGACAACAACGCCGAAAGCCGCCTGCACCGCGAGGCCGCACGCGACGTGGCGCGCAAGTCGATGGTGCTGCTGAAGAACGAGGCGCAGACGCTGCCGCTGAAGAAGCAGGGCAGGATCGCGCTGATAGGCCCCCTGGGCGACGCCAAGGTCGACATGCTCGGCAGTTGGTCCGCCGCCGGCGTGCCGATGCAGGCGGTCACCCTCTATCAGGGCCTGCGCAACGCGGTGGGCGACAAGGCGCAGGTGATCTATGCGCGCGGCGCCAACGTCACCGACGATGCGCACGTCGTCGACTACCTGAACTTCCTCAACTGGGACGCCCCGGAAGTGGTGCAGGACCCGCGCCCGCCGAAGGAGCTGATCGCCAACGCGGTGGAGGTCGCCCGGCAGGCCGACGTCATCGTCGCCGCGGTGGGCGAGTCGCGCGGCATGTCCCACGAGTCCTCCAGCCGCACCAGCCTGAGCATTCCGGCCAGCCAGCGCGCGCTGCTCAAGGCGCTCAAGGCCACCGGCAAACCCCTGGTGATCGTGCTGATGAACGGCCGTCCGCTGCAGCTCAACTGGGCCCAGGCCAACGCCGACGCGATCCTGGAGACCTGGTTCAGCGGCACCGAAGGCGGCAACGCCATCGCCGACGTGCTGTTCGGCGACTACAACCCGTCCGGCAAGCTGCCGATCTCCTTCCCGCGCTCGGTCGGGCAGATCCCCACCTACTACAACCACCTGCGCATCGGCCGTCCCTTCATCGAGGGCAAGCCGGGCAACTACACCTCGCAGTACTTCGAGGAGCCCAACGGCGCGCTGTACCCGTTCGGCTACGGCCTGAGCTACACCCAGTTCAGCCTGTCCGACATCAGCCTGTCGAGTGCCACGCTGCGGCGCGATGGCCGGCTCGAAGCCAGCGTGACGCTGAAGAACACCGGCACGCGCGACGGCGAAACCGTGGTGCAGCTGTACATCCAGGACATCGCCGCCTCGATGATCCGCCCGGTGAAGGAGCTGAAGGATTTCCGCAAGGTCATGCTCAAGGCCGGCGAGGAGAAGGTGGTGCGCTTCGTCATCGACGAGGACGACCTGAAGTTCTACAACGCGCAACTCCAGCACGTCGCCGAGGCCGGCCGCTTCAACCTGCAGATCGGCCTGGACTCGAAGGACGTGAAGCAGCAGGGCTTCGAGCTGCGCTGAGCCGTAGGGTGGGCTTCAGCCCACCGATACATCGATGTCTCGCCAGGCAATGGTGGGCTAAAGCCCACCCTACGACGGCATTGAACCTCGTAGGGCGGGTGAAACCCGCGTAGCCGGCCCGCTCGGTGATCCCGCGCTCGCGCAGCATCGTAGGGTGGGCTTCAGCC
>NZ_DEYR01000104.1:3694-5506 GCF_002364635.1 Pseudomonas sp. UBA3153 | reverse complement strand
ACATGGAGCTGCCTTGCGAGCTCGACCTCGGCGAAACCCCCGACGACTCCGACCTGCGCGGCTGGTGCATCGGCTTCATGGAAGGCGTGTTCCTGCGCGAGTCGGTGTGGTTCGAGGACGCCGAAGACGAAGTCAGCGAGCTGCTGCTACCGATCATGGTCGGCTCGGGGCTGTTCGACGAACAACCCGATTTCGCCGAGATCGCCGCCGACCCGGACCTCGCCGACAGCATGGTCGAGCAGATCCCCGAGCTGCTCACCGCGCTTTACCTGCTGTGCCAGGCCCCGGAAGAAAAACCCGCGTTGCTCAAGCCGCGCCACTGAGCCAAGCCTGGGCATGGCCGCTCGCGAATTCGCCCCGAGCCGCAACCCCTGGGTGCGCTACGGGCTGCTCGGCATTGGCTGGACGAGCGTGGCGCTCGGGGTCATCGGCATCTTCCTGCCGGTGCTGCCGACCACGCCGTTCCTGCTGCTCGCCGCGGCCTGCTTCGCACGCAGTTCGAGGCGTTTCTACGAATGGCTGGTGGATCATCCGCGGCTCGGCCCGTGGATTCGCGACTACCTCGACGGCGAAGGCATCCCGCTCAAAGGCAAGGTCTACGCCATCGGCCTGATGTGGGCGAGCATCGCCCTCTCCTGCTACCTGGTGCCGCTGTTCTGGGCGCGCACCTTCATGCTCACCAGCGCGGTGTGCGTGAGCCTCTACATCCTCAAACAGAAAACCCGACCGCCGCGCTGACCTGTCAGGGCACGTGGTTGCGCCGGTAGGTCTCCTCGCCCATCGCTTCGATCTGACCGTCGATCAGCCGCTCGAACGGGCGCAGCAGGGCGTCGAAGCTCGCCGGGGATTCGAGCATGTTGAGCGCCGCCACCACCGCCTCGAGGGTCGACAGCGCACCCGCGGCCGGCGCCTTGCGCACCCGGTAGCGCGAGGTCATCCCGTCCGGCAGGGCGAGGCGCGGCAGGGCCGCCAGCGCAGGATTCAGGTGAAGCAGCTTGCGCGCCTTGCGCCAGGTGCCGTCCGGTACCACCAGCAGCAGCGGGCGGGAATCTTCGCGCGGGATACCGGCGCCCAGCACCTCGGCGTCAGCGCCGGGAAACAGCAGGCAGGGTCGGTAGCCGGGATCGTCCAGACGCGCCTGCAGGTCCTCGAAACGCTCGCCGACCAGCAGCTCGGCGTTCTGCAGGCCCAGCGCCGCCAGGCGCGCGGTGTTCAGCGCGTGCCCGGATTCGCTCGGGTGCTGCAGCAGCAACACGCGGCTACGGCTCGGCAACGACGGAATGAGCGCACACAGGCAGTGGCTCAGCGGACGGATGCAGCGGGGACAATGCGGACGGGACATCGGCGTTCTGGCGAGAGTGGAGCGGCGGCGCAGTCTGCCACAGGTGCGCCGCCAGGAGGCCTCAGCGGGCGAAACGCTCGGCCAGGCCGTGCAGGTAGCCGGCCATCTGCTCCAGCTCCTGGCAGATCGCCGCGCCCTGCTGGGCGTGTCCGGCGCTGTTGTCGGAAAGCTGGGCGATGCGCGTGATCTGCCGGTTGATGTCTTCCACCACCAGGCTCTGCTCTTCCGAGGCAGCCGCCATCTGCTGGCTCATTCCGCTGATGCGCGTCACCGCCTGGCTGATGCTGCCCAGCGACTGATGCACCGACTCCACGCTACCCAGGCTGTCCTGCGACATCGACTCGCCGCGGCTGACGCTGCTCACCGCGCGGTCGGTGCCGGTGCGCAGGGTCGCAATCAACTGATGGATCTGCTCGGTGGACTGCCGCGTACGCGCCGCCAGGGCGCGAACCTCGTCGGCGACCACGGCG
>NZ_DEYR01000104.1:3214-3461 GCF_002364635.1 Pseudomonas sp. UBA3153 | reverse complement strand
AGGTTGGTCTGTTCGGCGATGGAGGTGATCACGTCGACGACGCTGCCGATGGCGTGCATCGACGACGCCAGCTCGCTCACCGCCTCGCCGATGTCGTTCACCGCCGCCGCCATCTGCTGCATGGTCACGCGGCTGCCACCGGCCAGGGTCTGCCCCTCGCCGGCAATGCGGTCGGCGTCTTCGGCGGCCCGCGCGGTGTCCTGCACGTTGCGCGCGATTTCCTGGATGGTCGCCGCCATCTGGTTGA
>NZ_DEYR01000104.1:1977-2978 GCF_002364635.1 Pseudomonas sp. UBA3153 | reverse complement strand
AGTTCGGCGCTGGCGCGCGAGGTTTCCGAGGATTGCGCGGCGCGCTGGCGAACCTGCTCGGCGGCGTCCTCCAGGCGGCTCAGGGCCGTCTGCAACCGCGCCTCCTGGCTGATCAGCGCCATGTCCAGCTCGGCCTGTGCACCCTGCCCATCGGAATAGGTGAGCGCCACCAGCGGATCGGTGAAGGCTTTCGGGTGATCGCGCAGGGTTTTCCTGATGTCCTCCTGGCGCGTGAACGACAGCCAGGTCGCCAAGCCGAGCATACAGGCGGCCACCAGCGCGGTGAACGCCCAGTCGTCGAGCACACGGTCGAGCCCGATGATCAGCGCCGCGGCGAGGATCAGCGGCCAGGAACGCTGCAGTTCGTGAGTGATGCGCGCCACCTGCGAGCGGGCGGGCTTGCCGGCGCGCAGGCGCGCATAGAGGGCGTCGGCGCGGCGCACCTGCTCGCGGGTCGGCAGCGAGCGCACCGACTCGTAGCCGACCATCTTGCCGTCCTCGTAGATCGGCGTGACGTAGGCGTTGACCCAGTAGAAGCTGCCGTTCTTCGAGCGGTTCTTCACCAGCCCCATCCACGGCTTGCCGCTCTGCAGCGAGGCCCACATCAGGCCGAAGACTTCCGCCGGCATATCCGGATGTCGAACCAGATTGTGCGGCTGCCCGATCAGTTCCTCGTAGCTGTAACCACTGACCCGGACGAACGCGTCATTGCAGTAGGTGATGTGGCTTTGCAGATTGGTGGTGGAGATCAGCCGTTCCTCGCTGGGAAAGGTGATCTCGGTATCAGTGACAGGCAGGTTTTGACGCATTCGGCACATTCCTTCGCAAGGTGGTTTCTTTCCGGAGAGCTTGTTTCCTTTCATGTCTAGCACAGCAGGGTCGCATGCCGCCAAACCGCACCGCAAAAATAGCCGAATGGGCGCTCGTCGCGCCGACCGCCGGCCCGGTCGCGCCCTGCGCGGGACGAGTGGACGCCGCGTTCGGCTAGACCGGAGGGGGCG
>NZ_DEYR01000104.1:1515-1727 GCF_002364635.1 Pseudomonas sp. UBA3153 | reverse complement strand
TCCCACGTCGCTGTACCGCGATGCGCCCCTGCCCCGCCGGCTGCACGGGCCAACGGGTTGGCTATCCTGATCGGCATGACCAGACTTCCCTGCGCGGCGAAACCTCCGGTGACAGCGAGCCAGGCGCCTGCCGGCAATCGCCCGGGTATCCTTCGCCCCGTCGAGCCGTTTCGCTGCCGCCCTCGATTTCCGCGCAGTGTCACGGCAAGGCA
>NZ_DEYR01000104.1:598-1372 GCF_002364635.1 Pseudomonas sp. UBA3153 | reverse complement strand
GCGCAGTGTCACGGCAAGGCATCGTTTTCACCCACGCGTACGTTCGCGACGTAACCGCGGTAACCGCGCTGGACAAGGCGGTACCGAGGTTTCACCGCGACGTGCGCCAGTCGAGGTACTCGGAATGAACCAGACCACTGCCCATGGGTCGACCGTTTCGGCGTGCATGACAAGGCGCAGGACTTCCTGCCCGTCACCGAAGGAGAAACACCATGAGCCAGGTATTGGCGTGCATCGATGCTTCCGTATCCGCCCCCTCCGTGGTCGATTACGCGGCCTGGGCGGCACTGCGCCTGGGCGCGCCGCTGACCTTTCTGCATGTGCTCGACGAGCAGCGCTACCCGCGCGGCGATGCCGGCGGCAACCCCGGCCTGGGCGAGCGCGAGGCCCTGCTCAACGAACTCTCCTCGCTGGATGCCCAACGCAACCGCCTGGCCCTGGAAGACGGCCGCGTGCTGTTACAGGAGGCCCGCCAGCGCGCCCACTCGGCCGGCGTTCCGATCGCCGAAACCCAGCAGCGCCACGGCGACCTGCTGCACAGCCTGAACGAGCTGCAGGGCGACACGCAGTTGCTGGTGATGGGTCGCCAGGGCGAGCGCAGCGGCGGCCACGCATTGCAGATCGGCAGCCAGCTGGAGAACGTCATCCGCGCCGTGCCGCGCCCGATCCTGGTGGCGCCGAGCACGTTCCGCGTGCCGCGCCGGCTGATGCTCGCCTTCGACGGCAGCGTCACCGCGCGCCAGGCGGTGGCGACGCTGGCCTCCGGGCCGCTCT
>NZ_DEYR01000104.1:0-359 GCF_002364635.1 Pseudomonas sp. UBA3153 | reverse complement strand
CGCTGGCCTCCGGGCCGCTCTGCGAAGGCATGCCGATCCACCTGGTGATGATCGGCGCCGACACCGGCGACAACTGGGCGCCGCTGGACAACGCGGCCGCGCGCCTGGCGTCCGCCGGCTATGACGTGCGCCAGGCGATTCGCCACGGCGAGGTCGTCTCCACGCTGCTCGCCTATCAGGAAGAGCACAGCATCGACGTGCTGGCGATGGGCGCCTACGGGCATTCGCGCATCCGCCAGTTCCTCGTCGGCAGCACCACCGGTGCGCTGCTGCGCTCCAGCAGCGGCGCCCTGCTGATCCTGCGCTGAGGACCGCTGGTTCCCGGCGCCGGCGCGCGCCCTCGATCCTGGGTTACCCTT
>NZ_DEYR01000081.1:0-14204 GCF_002364635.1 Pseudomonas sp. UBA3153 | reverse complement strand
CGCTCTTCCGATCTAGCGCCGAGGCGCAGCACGAGGGTCCGGGTCACGCCGCCGGCCCCGCCGCCAGACGCGCCACCGGCTTCTCGCGTACCGGCCAGTTGAGCACCGCCGCGATCAGGCTGAGCAGGATCGACAACTGCCAGACCAGTTGATAACTGCCGGTGCTGTCGTACAGATAGCCACCCAGCCAGCCGCCGAGGAACGCGCCCAACTGGTGGAAGAGGAAGACGATGCCGCCGAGCATCGACAGGTTGCGCACGCCGAACAGGGTCGCCACCGTGCCGTTGGTGAGCGGCACCGTCGACAGCCACAGCAGCCCCATGGCGATGCCGAACGCGTAGGCGGTCCAGATCGTCAGCGGGGTGAAGACGAAGGCCGTGATCACCACCGCACGCGCCAGGTACAGCCAGGTCAGCAGGCGCGGCTTGGACATCCGCCCGCCGAGCCAGCCGGCGATGTAGGTGCCGAAGACGTTGAACAGCCCGACCAGCGCCAGCACCGTGGTACCGACCGTCGCCGGCAGATGCTGGTCGACCAGATAGGCCGGCAGGTGCACGCCGATGAATACCACCTGGAAACCGCAGACGAAGAAGCCCAGCGAAAGCAGCCAGAACCCCGAATGGCCGACCGCCTCGTGCACGGCCTCGGAGAGCGTCTGCTCGTGGGCCTGAACCGGCTGCGGACGATCACGCAACATGCCGGCCAGCGGCACGATCAGCGCGGCCATCAGGCCGAGCACCAGCAGCGCCGCCGACCAGCCGAGCCAGCCAATCAGGCCCAGCGTGCCGGGCAGCATGGCGAACTGGCCGAACGAGCCCGCCGCCGCCGCAACGCCCATCGCCATGCTGCGCTTCTCCATCGGCACGGCGCGGCCGACCACACCGAGAATCACCGAAAACGAGGTGCCGGAAAGGCCGAGGCCGATCAGCAGGCCGGCGCTCAGCGACAGCGTCCAGGGCGAGTCGGCGAAGCCCATCAGTACCAGGCCGAGGGCATAGAGGACGCCGCCGATGACCACCGTGCGAATCGCCCCGAAGCGGTCGGCCAGCGCACCGGCGAAGGGTTGCGCCAGGCCCCAGATCAGGTTCTGCAGCGCGATCGCGAAGGCGAACACCTCGCGGCCCCAGCCGAATTCGGCGCTCATCGGCGGCAGGAACAGGCCGAAACCGTGGCGGGTGCCGAGGGACAGGGCCAGGATCAGCGCCGCCGACAGCATGATCCAGAACATCGGGCGCGAAGACGCAGCCATGTGAACTCCTAAGTTTTTGTTTTCATTCGAGGGCATGCAGCTCGTCGAGCAACGCGATCAACGCCGCGCGTTTCTCGCTGCCGAATTTCTGCGTCAGTTGCAGCTGGGCGTCGTTCCAGGCGTGCACCGCGTCGTCCAGCCGCGCACGGCCCAGCGCGGTCATCGACACCAGGCGGTTGCGCTGGTCGACGGCATTGCCCAGTTCCAGCAGCCCCTGGCCTTCCAGCACCCGCACATTGCGGCCGAGCGTGCTGCGCTCCAGCCCCATGGCGGCGGCGAGGTCGGTGATGCTCGGCGACTCGAGCCGCTCGAGATGGCGCAGCAGGGAAAACTGCGCCGTGGTCAGCCCGGCGCCGGCCAGGGCGTCGTCATAGCGTTTGGTCACACCGCGGGCGGTGCGACGCAGTTGGGTGCAGAGGCAATGGGTCGTCGTCATGGATGCGTGTATATACCCGCATTCTTTCGGAGTCAAATCGTCGCACCTGGGAAGTCCTGCCGGAGGGCATCGACGCGCCTTCCGTCAGGCCGTCCAGAACTGGCCGCCATAGCACCGGTCACTAGTGGTCAAACGCTGTAAACCATGGAGCGCTCCGATGACCGAGCAACGCTATCTCTCATGCATCCAGGCCTGCAGCGCCTGCGTCATTGCCTGCGAAGCCTGCGCCGCCGCCTGCCTGCGCGAGGACGACGTCACGATGATGGCCGCCTGCATCCGCCTAGACCGCGACTGCGCCGACCTCTGCCGCCTCGCCGAAGCCCTGATGGTCCGCGGCAGCGACCTCGCCGAAGAAACCTGCCACCTCTGCGCCCTCGCCTGCCAGGCCTGCGCCGAGGAATGCGCCCGCCACTCCCACGAGCACTGCCAGCAATGCGCCCAGGCCTGCCAGCGCTGCGCGGCGGAGTGCGAGGCGATGGTGGCGTAGGGGCCCCGCTGCGTTCAGGGATGATCGGAAAGATCCTCCCTGCTTTTCGTTGTTGATGGCCTGCAGCTGCCATCGCCCACTTTGCGTCGACCGGTAAAAGCACGCTCGTGTGCCGGTATCTTCGTGGGGTTTCTTCCACGTCACGCCGCCCGATACCGATTGTCATCGGCGCCCCTGTAGCCCTTGAGCCAAGCCAGGCAATTAGCCATTATCCGAGTCCTCGCGCAGCCTCGACCTTTCGGATCGCAATGGCTGCCAAAAGGCTTTGCTCAAGGAAGAGGCAATGGACTACGCCGCAATACTCCGCCCGCTGATCAGCACGGCCACCTGGCTGATTCCCACCCTGCTGCTGATCGGCCTGCTCAAGTCGCCTTGGGCCAAGGGTCATATCGGCGAACTCCTGGTCCGGCTGTTCGCCCATTGGCAACTGGATAAGCAGACCTACCGCCGCCTGCACAACGTCACCCTGAACACCCCGGACGGCACCACTCAGATCGACCACGTCTTTCTCTCGCCCTACGGCCTCTTCGTGCTGGAAACGAAGAATATGAGCGGCTGGATCTTCGGCAGCGAGAAGCAGGCGCAGTGGACGCAAAAGCTCTACAAAAGCACCTTCAAATTCCAGAACCCGCTGCGGCAGAACTACAAACACCTCAAAGCCCTGGAAGCTTTCCTAAACACAAACAGGGCGCTGGAAAGCGTAGGCGAGGCAGGCAACGCAAGGCAAAAACAGGCGAGGAAGCGGAGTTTACGTGCTGTAAATGAGCATTCCGAGCCTGTTTTTAACGCAGCGTTGCCAACGCAGGTAGCTTTGCAGCGGCCTGTGAGCCCGGAGCACCTGCACTCAGTAGTCACCTTTATCGGCGGCAGCACCTTCAAAACCGAAGTGCCGGCCAACGTGACCCAGGGCATCGGCTTTATCCGCTATATCCAGTCATTCCGGCAGCCGGTATTCAGCGAGTCTGAAGTCAACGCCATGCTGCACGCCCTGCAAACCGGCCGCCGCGCGCCGACGCTCGCCACACACCGCGAGCATGTGCAGAACCTCAAACGCCGGAGTGATCCTACTGCAGAGCGGCAATGTCCAAAATGTGGTAGTGCCCTCGTTATTCGCACCCGTAAAACAGGGACAAAAGCGGGGCAGCAGTTTTGGGGATGCTCAGCGTTTCCGAAGTGCCGGACGATGCAAAGTCTTTGAGAGGTAGAGCTGGAAGAGCTGCATGAGGTCGCATTCGAAAAATAAATCTGTCCCCTTTTTCGCTAACGCCAGTACGCATTGACCATGTCAACAAAGGGCACAGCTATACCATTGCCGACGAAATCCTCAAAGTGGTAAATGGCTGTGGCCTGCTGATTGCGGATCTGACCCAGGGCAACAAAAACGTCTATCACGAAATCGGTTTCTTGATGGGCCTTAACCAAGGCCGCACGGCAGCACAGGACAACTTCATACTCCTTGTGGATAACAATCAGATCCAGAACGACGCCATGATTGGTTTCAACCTCCGTCACTGGCAACAAGTGCGCTTCAATGACCCGTTGGATCTAAAAGCGAAGCTCGAGAAATCTTTGGAGCAGCACTTCCAATTCGGCGGAGGGATAAATTGAATGTCACAGGTCACCGAGCCTTGCAGGCATTGAGTTCTTCCTGAGTCTCAAGATGCGTTTCGATGCCCAGGCGGAACTTGCAGTAATCGCGCACCGTCGCTCGCTCCAGCGGGCTCAACTGCTCCAAGAGCTTGTCGTCCGCATCGCTAGCAAAGAGATTCATGAACTCGACCTGTAGAGATGGGTACTTCTTGATGAAGAAAACTCTCTTGTTGTCTTCCGCCCAGCGAGTCTCGTAGAACCCGATATAGAGATGAGCCACGAATAGAATAAAAAGCAGGGCGATACATTTTTTCATGACGTAGGTGGCGGTAAGAGTTGACTCTTAGCACGAATATTTCTAACAAGCTCCATGCCGATATTTCCAGGGCAAATCTTTCCCTCAGACAACTGATTCGGATACTCCCGGTGACCGCCAAAATGCTTGATGACAAACACACTCTTCAATGCGGAGATAAGGGTTAGCACTGAATCAATCTGCGGCCCCGGAATGGCATTTGTCGTGTTCACGCCGAGAAACCCCATGCCTTGGCGGCCCCAAGCGACAATGTCTCCGCCCTCTCCGGCTGTACTGAGATTGTTCAACAGCACAATACCGATAACACCAGTGTTGTACAGCCTAACGTGCGAACCTTTCAGGCGGATATCCCGCCCTTCATAAATCACCGCGTCGCAACTGATCCCGAAGTGATAGGAAAAATCTTCGAACTTATCGATCTGCTCTTCCTGGGTGTCGCGCATCTGCTCGGCCCCAACACCACATGAATAGCTCCTCCCTGCATGGTGAAGGGCAACCATTGAGTAATCCCAGTCAGACGCCGTAGCATGACCCTTTACCGCCCCCCATCCAGATCGCTCAACAAACTGACCACCTAGCTCACGGATCTTCCTAATCAGCGCCTCGCGAGTTGCGGCGCGGTCATTCACTGTGATGGAGACAGGCTGTATCGGTTGCCCGGGCTTGACCTCCTGAGCTTTCGCCGTAGTTTCAAACGCCATTTCAGCCCTCCACCATCTCGTCAAGGATGCGAGCCGGCGCCTTGAACTTCACATGCAACGAAACCACGGAATTCTCCAAAGGTGTCTTGATGTGTGCAATTCCGTTCGCATCAGTGGTACCAATCTGTTGCCGACCATCCACCAGAGCAACGAATTCACGATAAGCCAGCGGCTCACCGCTCTCACTGTCAGTGATGCTGAACGACGTTGCATACGTCTGCTGGAATTGCAGCGGGGCGGGGGCGGTAAATAGTGCTGGTGCGTGACTGTCACCAATGATCACACTGCCAGAGCCAGAGATAACAACATTTCCGTGGGCCCCGATGCTGCCCAGAGTCGCGGCGGGTTGGCCGTTGATGAATACGGTCGATGACACCCCGGAAACAATGAGGCCTCCGCAACCAGCAGCATCGCCCTGTCGTGCCGCAGGAAGACCGTCAAACACGACGTCAGGAGAGCCTTCGGCTATGGGATTGGTGCCGTGCCCCGGTAATGGGCAGGCCGTGGAGTCGGTGACGCGGGCGGCGGGTCTTCCACTCATATGCGAATCCTTGCATTAGCGAGACGATCTATTGGCAGCTCCGGTAGCCAACTTGGCGTTATCGCCAGATGGCCGATTGGGGCAAGCCCAGACTATGGCCGGCGCACGCGAAAGTAACAGAGATGTAGCGCGCAACTTCTTGCACGCCTCAGCCTCAAAGCGGGCTGATCTGCCCACACTCCGGAGCCGTTTCTCCAGTAGTCAGCCACAGTGCGTACTTTTTAAAGCGCGGGTGGTTGGCGACCTTGAGGAACGGGGCCAGCCCCATGTCGGTAATCGAGGCTTCGTACTTCTTCCAGCTACTCAAGCTGATATCGACTTCCCGGCAAAAATCTTCCTGGGTCAGATTTTCCTTGGCCCGTATCGCCTTCATTTTTGCCGGCAAATCCAATTTAACCCCCTTGACAGGTCCAACCTTGGAACCATCATAAGTTCCAAGATAGGAACCTTTAGAATCTTAGTTTTGGCAGGGTATCAAAAGCCGTTCGCCCTAGACACGTTATGCGTGTGCATTCCCCTGCCCGCACGTTCGAAACCTCTGCCATTCGCGACTGACAGCCGGGAGGCCTTATGGAAGACGCCTACATCCCCATCGTGTTGATGCGCCATAACCGCCCGTTACGCGGGGTGATGATCGACCGTCAGCCGTGGGTCTGTGCCCGGGAGTTTGCGCGCTTGCTGGGCCATCGCCACCCGGAGCGGATCTGTCGGCTGATGGATGCCGACCAGGTGCGGGTGGTGCACTTCCGGTTGGCCAGCGAGCAGTCGGAGGCGGTGGAGGTGCTCAGCGAGTCAGGCCTGTACAGGGCGTTGTGGCGCTTCTCGCATCCGGAGAATCGCCATCTACGTCGCTGGCTCAGCCATGTGGCCCTGCCGGCGCTGCGCGACAGTGAGGCGGGAGACGGGCATGAGCCATCGCGTTGCCTGATGGCCTGGAACAACCAGCAGGTCAATCTGCTGGAGTGGCAGGGTGAGCTGTGGATCGCCTTGGGCGAGTTGCCGCGCTTCCACCAGCAGGCCCGCTCAGGACGGAGCAAGCCCCAATCGTGGTTGGTGCGCTGGTGGCGTGGGCGCTGCCGAGCCGGAGCAGCGCGCTGAACACCGCCACCAGCATGGGATGTTCTATTTCACTGAGCTTGCAGCGTTTCCGGGCAACTCATGATCCTTCATTCCCGTCCCGCTCGACTAAAACGCCAACCCCACCAGAACGACAACCTCAACCAACTCCAACACCGCACCCACCGTATCCCCGGTACACCCACCCAGCCGCTTCACCATCGCCCGCCTCAGATACGCGAACAGCACCGCCGCCAGCAGCAGACCCCACGCCCCGCTCCACCCTGCAACCAGCAGAACGCCCAGCGCCGTAGCGGCCAGCACGTAGCGTGCGGCGCGGCGTGGCAGGTGGTCGGCCAGGGCTTGGCCGAGGCCGCCTTTGCGGATGTAGGGGGTGGTGAGGAACAGGGCCAGCGGGGTGGCGCGGGCGAGGATGGGGGCTAGGAGGAGCGCCTGGGTGTCGCCGTGTTGCAGCAGCGCCAGCAGCGCGGCGAATTTGAGGAGCAGGACCAGCACCAGCACGACCACGGCGATCGGGCCGCTGCGGGGGTCTTTCATGATGGCGAGGGTGCGTTCGCGGTCGCCCAGGCCGCCGAGCCAGGCATCGGCGCTGTCGGCGAGGCCGTCCAGGTGCAGGGCGCCGCTCAGGCCGACCCAGAGGGTCAGCAGCAGCGCGGCATGCAGCGCGGCGGGGCTGCCGACCAACAGCGCGTTGGCGCCGAGCAGGATCAGCCCGATCAGCGCGCCCACCAGCGGGTAGAACAGCAGCGAGCGGCCCAGTTGCTCCGGGTTGGGCATGCCGGGCAGGCGGATCGGCAGGCTGGTGAGGAATTGCAGGGCGATCAGGAACGGCTGCATGGGGCTCCAGTGCGGCGCGCGGCGCAGGTTAAGGGGTTGGGTCGATCGTGGGGTCCAGCCGATGGCATTCGCCGTGGCCGACCACCACCGAGAGCAGTTCGCCGCGCGGCAGGCCGCGTGCGCGCGCCAGCAGCAGGCGCATCACGCCGGCATGGGTGATCAGCAGCACGCACTGCCCGGCGAAGCGCTGTCGCAGCCGCGCCAGCGCGCCGAGCACGCGCGCCTCGAAAGCCAGAAGCGGCTCGCCGCCGGGAGGCGCGAAGGCGTAGGGATCGGCCCAGAAATGCCCCAGCGCCTCGCTGTCGGATTCCATCAGTTCGGCGGCGCTGCGCCCTTCCCAGTCGCCGAAATGCAGTTCGCGCAGGTCCGCCTCCAGATGCAGCGGCAGGCCGCGCTCGGCGGCCAGGGCGTCGGCGAAGGCGGCGCAGCGCTGCAGCGGCGAGCTGACCAGCACATCCCAGGGGCCGCGCGTGGCGATGCCGTTGCGCATCTGTTGCCAGCCGACGGCGGTCAGCGCGTCGTCGAGGCTGCCGCGAAAGCCCCCGCCGCTCTCGGTCTCGCCGTGGCGCAGCAGGTCGAGTCTCATCGGTCGGACACCGCCGCCTCGGCGAAGGTGGCCATCTGGTTGTGCAGCGCGCAGGCCAGGCGCAGCAGCGGCACCGCCAGCGCCGCGCCGCTGCCTTCGCCGAGGCGCAGGCCGAGGTCGAGCAGCGGTTGCGCATTCAGCGCATCAAGCACGCGGCGGTGGCCCGGCTCGGCGCCACGGTGGCCGAACAGCAGCCAGTCGCGGCAGGCCGGATTCAGGCGCACCGCGAGCAGCGCGGCGACGCTGCAGATGAAGCCGTCGACCAACACCGCCACGCCCTCCTGTGCGGCAGCGAGGTAGGCGCCGACCAGCGCGGCGATCTCGAAGCCACCAAGGCGGCGCAGCACCTCGAAGGGATCGCCGAGAAACGCGCCGTGCAGCGCCAGTGCGCGCTCGATCACCGCCGCCTTGCGCGCCACGCCGCCGGCATCCAGACCGGTGCCGGGGCCGACCAGCTCACGCGCCGGCAGGCCCAGCAGCGCGCAGGCCAGGGCGCTGGCGGCGCTGGTGTTGCCGATGCCCATCTCACCGCCGATGAACAGGTCGGCGCCGCTGGCCTTGGCGCGCAGCAGGCTGTCGCGGCCGGCCTGCAAGGCCAGGCGCAGCTGCGCGTCGCTCATCGCCGCCTCCCGGGCGAAGTTGCCGGTGCCCGCGCCGAGGTTCAGGTGCCGCACGCCGGGCAGCGCTTCGAGCGGAAAGGCGGTGCCGAGATCGACGACTTCCAGGCGCGCGTCCAACTGCCGGGCGAGCACACTGATGGCTGCGCCGCCGCCGACGAAGTTGCGCAGCATCTGCCCGGTGACTTCCTGCGGATAGGCCGAAACGCCCTCGGCGACCACGCCGTGATCGCCGGCGAACACCGCGATCCAGGGCAGGCGGATATCCGGTCGAGCGCCCTGCAGGGCGGCTAGCGCCAGTGCGACGCCTTCCAGCTGGCCCAGCGAGCCGGTCGGCTTGGTCAGTTGCGCCTGACGCGCCTCGGCCTCGGCGCGCGCGGCGAGGTCCAGCGGACGGCAGGCCTGCCGCCACCAATCGATGGTCATAACGGTGCTCCCTTGAGAATCATCGGCAGGCCGGCGACGGTGAAAACCACCTGCTCGCAGCGCTCGGCCAGGGCCTGGTGCAACCAGCCGGCTTCGTCGACGTAACGCCGCGACAGTTCCCCCATCGGCACCACGCCGAGGCCGGTTTCGTTGCTGACGAAAATGATTCGCCCCGGCAGCTCGGCCAGGGCGTCGAGCAGCGCGTCGCGCTCGGCGGCCAGGCGCTGCGGGTCATCCAGCATCAGCAGATTGGTCAGCCACAGGGTAAGGCAGTCGACCAGCAGGCAGCGCCCGTCCGCCGCCTGTTCGCGCAGCACGCTCGCCAGTCGCAACGGTTCCTCGATCAGCCCCCAGTGCGCCGGGCGGCGTTCGCGGTGTTCGCGGATGCGGCTGGACATCTCGCCGTCCAGCGCCTGGCTGGTGGCGATGTAGACCACCTCGAGGCCGGACTCCGCGGCCAGACGCTCGGCCAGGCGGCTCTTGCCCGAACGGGCGCCGCCGAGGATCAGTTCAGGCATGGTTCAGCGTTTCCAGAGGATTGGGGGATCGAGAAGCGGTGGATGTGGAAAGCGACATCCACCCTACGGATCGGTGTAAACGTAGGGTGGATCACGCCCCACCGATCCACCGAGCTGGATTTCGGCAGGCGAATGGAGACACCGACCGCCCGCATCAAAGCCCGCATAGCGCCCTCAGCCGATCGGTATCCAGATGCGCCTCGACCAGATCGGCAAGACGCTCGATTTCGCGTTCGCGCAGGGCGTGGTAATCGCTGTGCTCGACCTCGCGCACGCCGGCCCAGCGCAGCAGCGCGGCGCAGGCTTCGGGCGCCTCGAACAGGCCGTGCAGGTAGGTGCCGATGACCTGGCCATCGGCGCTGCGCGCGCCGTCCTGGCGACCGTCGTCGAGGGTCATCAGCGCATCGTTCAGGGCGCTGCCGGTGCTGACGCCGGCGTGGATTTCGTAGCCGCTGACCGGCGCGCCCTCAAGGCTGAGGCGCCCGCTGACCAGACGCAGCTGCTTTTCCGCCTCCAGGCGGGTGTGCAAATCGAGCAGGCCGAGCCCGTCGCTGCTGCCGGCGTCGCCTTCGAGGCCGAGCGGGTCGTCGATGCGCCGGCCGAGCATCTGCAGGCCGCCGCAGATGCCCAGCAGTTTGCCGCCGTAGCGCAGGTGCCGGGCGATGGCGAGGTCCCAACCGTTGGCGCGGAGGAACGCCAGGTCGCGGCGGGTGCTCTTGGAGCCGGGCAGGATGATCAGGTCGGCCGGCGGAATCGGCTGGCCGGGGCCGACGAAGCGCAGGTCGACCTGCGGATGCAGGCGCAGCGGGTCGAAATCGGTGTGGTTGCTGATGCGTGGCAACACCGGCACCAGCACCCGGAGGCGCTCGCCCTGCTTGCCCGGCTGGCGCGCGTCTATCGCGTCCTCGGCTTCGAGATGGAAGTCCATCAGGTACGGCAGCACGCCGAGCACCGGTTTGCCGGTGCGCGCCTCCAGCCAGTCCAGGCCGGGGCGCAGCAGCGCGATGTCGCCGCGGAAGCGGTTGATGACGAAACCGCGGACGCGCGCCCGTTCGCTCTCGGAAAGCAGTTCCAGGGTGCCGACCAGATGGGCGAAGACGCCGCCCTTGTCGATGTCGCCGATGAGGATCACCGGGCAATCCACCGCCTCGGCGAAGCCCATGTTGGCGATGTCGCCCTGGCGCAGGTTGATCTCGGCCGGCGAGCCGGCGCCCTCCACCATCACCACCCGATAGGCCTCGCGCAGGCGCCCGTGGGAGGCCAGCACCGCCTGCATCGCGGTGGGTTTGTAGGCGTGATAGGCGACCGCGTTCATGTTGCCGACCGCGTGGCCGTGGATGATCACCTGGGCGCCGATGTCGCTGTTGGGCTTGAGCAGCACCGGATTCATGTCGGTGTGCGGCGGCAACTTGCAGGCCTGCGCCTGCACGGCCTGGGCGCGGCCGATCTCGCCGCCGTCGGCGCTGACCGCGCTGTTCAGCGCCATGTTCTGCGGCTTGAACGGTGCCACCGCCACGCCCTGGCGGTGCAGCCAGCGGCACAGGGCGGTCACCAGAGTGCTCTTGCCGGCATCCGAGGTGGTACCCTGCACCATCAGCGTGGCGCTGGCTTTCATGCACGGCTCCGGGCGAAGACTTCCAGCGCCGACTCCAGGCGCTCCCAGGCCGCCTCGTCCGGCGGCAGGCCGAAGCGCAGGCTCGACGGCGCGGCGAACAGCCGGACCAGGATGCCGTGGCAGGCCAGGTATTCGTGCAGCAGCGCGGCGTGCTCGCTGACCCACCACTGGAACAGCGAGCAGCCACCGGTCGGCCTCAGGCCGTGGCCGGCCAGCAGGTCGTGCAGCCGCACGCCATCGGCTTCGAGGCGGCGGCGCTGGCCGGCCTGGCCTTGGTCGTCCAGCAGCAGCGTGCGCGCGATGCTGCGCGCGGCGCCGCTCACCGCCCAGGGGCCGAGGATTTCGTCGAGGCGATCGAGCAGCTGCGGCTGTGCCAGCACGAAGCCCAGGCGCAGGCCGGCCATGCCGAAGAACTTGCCGAACGAACGCAGCACGATCAGCCCCGGCAGGTGGCTGTGCGCCGCCAGGCTGTGCTCGGGAGTGGCGTCCATGAAGGCTTCGTCGATCACCAGCCAGCCGCCGCGCTCGACCAGCCGGGCGTGCCATTCCAGCAACTGCTCGGTGGGAATGCGCCGGCCGGTGGGGTTGTTGGGGTTGACCACCACCAGCACGTCGAGGCGATCCAGGCTGCGCCGCACGCCCGCCTCGCTGATCTCCAGCAGGCGATGGCCTTCGCGGCGCCAGGCCTCGGCGTGTTCGGCGTAACAGGGCGAGACAATGCCCACCTGGCAGTAGCGACGCAGCCTCGGCAGCGCCTGGATCGCCGCCTGCGAACCGGCGACCGGCAGCAGCGCCTCGACGCCGTAGAACCGCCGCGCGGCCTGCTCCAGGCCGTCGTCCCGCTCCGGCAGGCGGTTCCACGCCTCCAGCGGCACCTCCGGCAGCGACCAGCCGTAGGGCGCGATGCCGGTGGACAGGTCGAGCCAGTCGGCAAGGCCGATGCGGTATTTCTCCGCGGCTTTGCGCAGGCCGCCTCCATGGTTAAGCATTCAGCAGACTCCCTATGACCAGCAGCAGCAACCACGCCGCCACGCCGCGGCGCACCAGGCGCATCGCCCGGCGGATGTCCTCGCCACGCGCCACGCCGCCCTCGCCCAGCGGCGGACGATAGCGCATCTCGCCGTGATAGATCGACGGCCCGCCAAGCACCACGCCCAGCGCGCCGGCACCCGCCGCCATCACCGGGCCGGCATTCGGGCTGCTCCACTGCGGCCCCTGCAGGCGCCAGCAGCGCAGCGCGCGGCGGGTTTCCCCGAGGAGCGCGTAGGTCAGCGCGACCAGCCGCGCGGGCAGGTAATTCAACACGTCATCGAGGCGCGCCGCGGCCCAGCCGAAGCGCTCGAAGCGCGCGTTGCGGTAGCCCCACATGGCGTCCAGCGTGTTGCTCAGGCGATACAGCACCACGCCCGGCGCGCCGGCCACGGCGAACCAGAACAGCGCGGCGAACACCGCGTCGCTGCCGTTCTCCAGCACCGACTCGGTGGCGGCCAGGGCCACGCCGTTTTCATCCAGTGCCGAGGGTTCGCGGCTGACGATGTAGCCGACCCGTCGCCGCGCCTCGTCCAGGTCGCCGCGCTCCAGCGCATCGGCCACCGGTTGTGCGTGTTCGTCCAGGCTGCGCAGGCCGATGGCGAGGTACAGCAGCAGCGCCTCGACGAGCCAGCCGAGGTAGGGCAAACGGCCCAGCGCCCAGGCCAGCAGCGTCAGCGGCAGCACCGCCAGGCACCAGCCGAGCACGCCGTTCACCCGCGCGCGGCCGTTCACCCGGTTCAGCCGCCCCTCGATGGCGTCGGCCAGGCGACCGAAGCCCACCAGCGGATGCCAGCGCTTCGGCTCGCCGAACAGCGCATCCAGCGCGACACCGGCGCAGGCGGTCAGGGCCACGGCGATCATGGTTTCTCGCCCCACTGGTTGCCGAACAGCATGGCGTCCAGCGGCTGCGCCTGGGTCCAGCCTTCGCCGACCAGCATCGGCTCCGGGTAGAAGGCCGACACCGGTCCAAGGCAGAGGATCGCCACCGGCTTGGCGCCGGGCGGCATGCCGAGCAGGTCGGCCAGGCGCTGCGGATCGAACAGCGACACCCAGCCCATGCCCAGCCCTTCCGCGCGGGCCGCCAGCCAGAGGTTCTGGATGGCACAGGACAGCGAGGCGAGGTCCATTTCCGGCAGCGTGCGGCGGCCGAAGACGTGTGCCTCGCGGCCGTCCTTCAGGGCGGCGACCAGCAGCTCGGCGCAGTCGCGCACGCCTTCCACCTTGAGCCGGAGGAAGTCGTCGCGCCGCTCGCCCAGTGCATCGGCGGTGAGCAGGCGCTCCTCCTCGACCAGCCCGGCGATGGCTTCGCGCAGTGCCGGACGGCTGATGCGCAGGAAGCGCCAGGGCTGCATGAGGCCGACGCTGGGCGCTTGGTGCGCGGCCTGCAACAGCCGGGTCAGCAGCTCCGGGGCGATTTCGCCGCCGCTGAAATGGCGCATGTCGCGGCGCTCGGCGATGGCCCGGTAGATCGCCGCGCGCTCCTCGGCGCTGTAGGCCCATTCGTTCATGGCAGGAACCAGGTCGCCGCGGCACGCGGGTCGGACGGCATGTAGAAGTGGATGTAGGAAGCCGTCAGGCGGCCCAGGCGATACACCGCCTCGGCGGCGCCGCGACCGTTCGGGCACTCGCCGCGGGCCAGCGGCGGCTGCGCGCAGTCCAGCGTCGAATGGTGGTAGGTGTGCCCGCGCAGGCGGCCTTCCGGCAGGTCCACCGCCTGCAGCGCGAGCGCGCTCAGGCGTGGCTGCAGGCGCGCCTCGCCGGGCAGCAGGCCGAGCATCTCGCCACGCTGGCCGGCCTTGTCGCTGAGCCCGTCGAGCAGGTAGAGCATGCCGCCGCATTCGGCGAGGATCGGCTTGCCCGCCGCGTGGTGCGCCCGGATCGCCGCGCGCATCGGCCGGTTGCCCGCCAGCCGCGCCAGGTGCAGCTCGGGGTAGCCGCCGGGCAGGTAGAGGCTGTCCACCGCCGGCAGGGCCTCGTCGTCCAGCGGCGAGAAGAACCGTAGCTCGGCACCCAGGCGGCGCAGCAGGTCGAGGTTCGCCGCATAGAGGAAGGCGAAGGCCGCATCCCGCGCCACGCCGATCCGCACACCGCGCAGCAGCGGCTCGACATCGCCCTCCTCCTGCGGCGCGGCGAAGCTGACGGCGGCCGGCAGCGCGGTGTCGGCGCTCGCCGCCAG
>NZ_DEYR01000102.1:0-21031 GCF_002364635.1 Pseudomonas sp. UBA3153 | reverse complement strand
CGACGCTCTTCCGATCTGCCCGAGGTCTCGATCGGCGCCGCTGGCGAGGCCGCACGCGGCAGCGAGGCACTCGGCTCGCAGCCCGGCGGACAGGCGCGGACCTGGCACCTGGGCTTCGATGCCAGTTGGGAGCCGGACCTGTTCGGCGCCACGCGCCGCGCGGTCGAGGCCGCCGACTCCGGCATCCAGGCGCTGGCCGAGGACCGTGGTGCGCTGCAGGTGAGCCTGGTGGCCGAGGTGGTGTCCGATTACGCCGGGCTGCGTACCGCGCAACAGCGCCTGCTCATTGCGCAGGACAACATCCGCACGCTGGCCGAAGCCGAGCGCTTGGCCGAACAGGCGCAGCGCAGCGGCCTGGGCACGCTGGCCGATGTCACCCAGGCCCGCGCCGAGCGCGAAATGGCCGAGGCGCAACCGCCCCTGCTTGACGCGGACATCGCCCATTTCAGCCATGCCATAGGCGTGCTGGCGGGCGGGTTTCCCGGCGACTGGCGTGCCGCCCTGGCCACGCCCGCTCCCGCGCTGCCCATGCCAGCCGATTTGCCGCTGTCGCTGCCTTCGGACGTCATTCGCCAACGCCCCGACCTGCGCGCGGACGAACGCCGCCTGGCCGCCGCCACCGCGCAGATCGGCGTGGCCGAGGCGCAACGCTTTCCCAGTTTCCGCATTCCCTTAGGGCTTGGCACCAGCGCCAGCGTCATCCACGACCTGTTCTCCGGCGCCAGCCTGGCATGGTCGGCGGCGATGCAGGGCAGCCAGTCGCTCTACGACGGCGGACGCACGCGGGCAGGCGTGACCGCGGCACAGGCCAATACCGACGCCGTGCGGCGCCTCTACGAGCGGGACCTGCGTGCGGCGCTGCGCGACGTGGAGGACGCCTTGACCGCATGGAACAGCGAACGCCAGCGGCAAGCCGCGTTGCAGAAGGCCGTTGCCGACAGCCATCAGGCGCTGCAACAGGCCAGCCAGCTATATTCGCGAGGATTGAGCGCCTACCTGCCAGTGCTGGTGGCGCAGCGCAGCCTGAATCAGGCGCGCGATACGCTGGCCCTCAGCGAACTGGCGCAACGGCGCGGGGAAATCGCCTTGTACAAGGCGCTGGGAGCAGGCGGGGCGGACAACACGCCGGGTGTTGCCGACCATCGCAACGCCGCGGAGACGACGGCGACTCGGTGACGCGTAGGCGCCTGGCGGAGCCGCGTCATCGCCCTACGTGCAGCGGCCGAAGCCGTCACACGTCGCCCGGACATCGGGCAGCAACGTCGACCGGCCTATTGCTGGAGCGTTTCCAGCTCGGCGATGAACTGCGCCTCGTCCAGCACCTTGAGTCCCAGCTCGTTGGCCTTGGTCAGCTTGGAGCCGGCGCCCGGCCCGGCGACGACGCAGTGGGTCTTCGCCGATACCGAGCCGGCGACCTTGGCGCCCAGCGCCTCCAGCCGCTCCTTGGCCAGGTCGCGGCTCATCGCCTCCAGCGTGCCGGTGAGCACCCAGGTCTGGCCGGCCAATGGCAGCCCGGCGGCAGCTTTGCGCTCGCTGTCCCAGTGCATGCCGAACTCACGCAGCTGCGCCTCGATGGCGCGCGCGCGTTCGGCGTTTTCCGGCGCGTCGAAGAAATCGCGCAGCGCGCGCGCGGCCTTCTCGTTGAGCCGTTCGACCTGGCGCAGGTCGAGCCAGTCGGCGCCGATGATCGCCTCCAGCGACCCGAAGCGGGTCGCCAGTCGTTCCGCGCCGGTGGCGGCGATGAAGGGAATGTTCAGCTTGTCGATGAAGCCGGCCAGGCTCGCGCAGGCGGCGAATTCGGCGTGCAGCTCGCCCTCCTCCTGGAACCTGACGCCGCGCTCGCGCAACTGGGCGATCACCTCGCGGTTGTGCGCGTCCTCGAAGAAGCTGTGGATCTCGTGGGCCACTTCGCCGCCCACGTCCGGCAGGTAGGTGAGCACTTCGGGCAACGCCGTGCCGATGCGTTCCAGCGAACCGAGGGCGCGGGCCAGCAACTTCGCCGTCTCCTCGCCCACATCGGGAATGCCGAGGGCGAAGATGAAGCGCGCCAGGCTGGGCGTGCGGCTCTTGTCGATGGACGCCAGCAGGTTCTTCGTCGACAGCTCGGCGAAGCCTTCCAGCTCGACGACCTGTTCGTAGGTCAGCGTATAGAGGTCCGCCGGCGACGCCACCAGGCCCTTGTCCACCAGTTGCTCGACGATCTTGTCGCCCAGGCCGTCGATATCCATGGCGCGGCGCGAGACGAAATGGATGATCGCCTGCTTGAGTTGCGCCTGGCAGGCGAGCCGCCCGACGCAGCGATAGATCGAGCCTTCGCTGACCGATTCGCGGCCCTTGCTGCGCTTGACCAGTTGGGTGCGCTCGACGGCCGAGCCGCACACCGGGCAACGCTCCGGGACATGCACCGCGCGCGCATCGGCCGGGCGGCGCTCGGCGATCACGCCGAGAATCTGCGGAATCACGTCGCCGGCGCGACGGACGATCACGCTGTCGCCGATCATCACCCCCAGGCGCGCCACTTCGTCCATGTTGTGCAGGGTCGCGTTGGACACCGTCACGCCCGCCACCTGCACCGGTTTCAGCCGCGCCACCGGGGTGATCGCGCCGGTACGGCCAACCTGGAACTCGACGCCCAGCAGCTCGGTGATTTCCTCGCGCGCCGGGAACTTGTGCGCGATGGCCCAGCGCGGCTCACGGGCGCGAAAGCCCAGTTCGCGCTGCTGGGCGAAATCGTTGACCTTGAACACCACGCCGTCGATCTCGTAGGCCAGCGCATCGCGCTTCTCGCCGATCGCCTGGTAGTAGGCCCGGCATTCGGCGATGCCCCTTGCCAGCTTCAGCTCGCGGCTGATCGGCAGGCCCCAGCCCTTCAGCGCCTTGAGCATGTCGATGTGATTGCCCGGCAAACCGCCATCGCTGCGCCCGACACCGTAGGCGCAGAGCTCCAGCGGGCGTGACGCGGTGATCCGCGGATCGAGTTGGCGCAGGCTGCCGGCGGCGGCGTTGCGCGGGTTGGCGAAGGTCTTGCCGCCGTTCTCCAGCTGCCGCGCGTTGAGCGCCTCGAAGCCCGCCTTGGGCATGTAGATTTCGCCGCGCACTTCCAGCACCGCCGGCCAGCCGCTGCCGTGCAACTTGAGGGGAATGTTGCGCACGGTGCGCACGTTGGCGCTGATGTCTTCGCCGGTGCTGCCGTCGCCGCGCGTGGCGCCGCGCACCAGTTGGCCGTTTTCGTAGAGAAGGCTGACCGCCAGCCCGTCGAGCTTGGGCTCGCAGCTGTACTCCACCTCGGCGCCGCCGCCGAACAGATCGCCGGCCGGCAGGTCCAGGCCTTCGCGCACGCGGCGGTCGAAGTCCAGCAGGTCCTGCTCCTCGAAGGCGTTGCCCAGGCTGAGCATCGGCACTTCGTGGCGCACCTGGCCGAACGCCGCCAGCGCTTCGCCCCCGACACGCTGGGTCGGCGACTCGGCGGTAACCAGTTCGGGATGCTCGGCCTCCAGGGCGCGAAGTTCCTTGAACAGGCGGTCGTACTCGGCGTCCGGCACGCTCGGCTCGTCGAGGACGTAGTAGCGGTAGTTGTGCGCATCGATCTCGCTGCGCAGGGCGGCGATGCGTTCGGCGGCCTGCTGAGCAGGTAGGGCGGCGTCGGTCATTCTCGTGTCTCGAAAAAGCAAAAGAGCAGCCAGGGCTGCTCTCTTTGACTGGCGGCGAGGGGCGCGAGGTCCCTGGCCAGGAAACGAATCAGCGTCTCATCGTCAGCCCGCGGCGCTCGAACTCGACGATGCGCTGGCGGTAGTGCTCGATGGTCTGCGCGGTCAGCACGCTGCGCTGGTCGTCCTTCAGCTCGCCGTTGAGCTCCTGGGACAGTTTGCGCGCGGCAGCGACCATCACATCGAAGGCCTGCTTGGGATGGCGCGGGCCTGGCAGGCCGAGGAAGAAGCTCACCGCCGGCGTGCTGAACAGGTCGATGTCGTCCAGATCGAAGGTTCCCGGCTTGACCGCGTTGGCCATGGAGAACAGCACTTCGCCGTTGCCGGCCATGCTTTCGTGACGATGGAAGATGTCCATCTCGCCGAAGCGCAGCCCGCTTTCGAGGATGTTCTGCAACAGCGCCGGGCCCTTGAAGCCGAGCGCGTCGCGGGAAATCACGTTGATCACCAGCACTTCCTCGACCGGTGGCAGGTCGCGGGGTTCGCCTTTGCTGGCAGCGAGGTCTTCGTCGACGGGGCTGAGCAGGGTCGGCACCGGCTCTTCGCCGCCCAACTCCAGGTCGCCCTGACGCGGCTCGCCGCGACGCTTGCCATCACGCGCGCTCATGGAGGGAAGATCGCCTTCGTCCAGCTGCGGTTCGTTGTGCGCGTTGCGCTCGATCACCCGCGGCGGGCCGAGCAGTTCGGGGTCGCCTTCGTCATCGGGGAGGTTGGAGAAACTACGGTCGAGCTTGAACTTGAGTTTGCCTTTACCGCCGCGCATGCGCCGCCAGCCATCGAACAGGATGCCGACGATTACGATGATACCGACAACGATCAGCCAATAGCGCAGCTCCATGAAATCCTATGACCCCTACCTTGAATATGAAAAATGAAGAAGGGCATCCTGCCCCTTGAAACGCGGCAACTGTATGTTCTTACAGGTGTTTTCCGCGCATACTGAAATGGGTCCCTAAGCTAGCACGACGAACGGTTAAAGTGCAGTGCTTCGCTCAGGCTTCGACCAACGCAACCGCCTCTTCGACGTCCACCGCCACCAGCCGCGAACAACCGGGCTCGTGCATCGTCACCCCCATCAATTGATCGGCCATCTCCATGGCGATCTTGTTGTGGGTGATGTAGATGAACTGCACGGTTTCCGACATCTCCTTGACCAGCCTGGCATAGCGGCCGACGTTGGCGTCGTCCAGCGGCGCGTCCACTTCGTCGAGCATGCAGAACGGCGCGGGATTGAGCTGGAAGATCGCGAACACCAGCGCCAACGCCGTGAGTGCCTTTTCGCCGCCGGACAGCAGGTGAATCGTGCTGTTCTTCTTGCCCGGCGGGCGCGCCATGATCGCCACCCCGGTATCGAGTAAATCTTCGCCGGTTAGTTCCAGATAGGCCTGGCCGCCGCCGAAGACTTTCGGGAACAGCGCCTGCAACCCGCCGTTGATCTGGTCGAAGGTTTCCTTGAAGCGGTTGCGGGTTTCCTTGTCGATCTTGCGGATGACGTTTTCCAGCGTCTCCAGCGCCTCGACCAGGTCGGCGTTCTGCGCATCCAGGTAGCGCTTGCGCTCGGATTGCTGCTGGTACTCGTCGATCGCCGCCAGGTTGATCGGCCCGAGGCGCTGGATACGCGCGGCGAGCCGCTCCAGCTCCTCTTCCCAGCCCTTCTCGCTGGCCTCGGCAGGCAGGCTGCCGAGCACGCCGTGGAGGTCGTAGCCGTCCTCCAGCAATTGCTCCTGCAGGGCCTTGCGACGCACCGTCAGCGCCTGCCATTCCATGCGCTGCTGTTCCAGCTGGCCGCGCAGCAGTTGCGCCTGCTGTTCGGCCTGGGTGCGGCGCTTCTCGGCGTCGCGCAGCTCGCGATCGGCATCTTCCAGCGCCAGGCGCGCCTGCTTGAGTTCTTCCTCCACGCCCATGCGCCGTTCGAGCAGTTCCTCGAGCTTGATGCGCAGTTCCTCCAGCGGCGCCTCGCCCTCCTCCAGATTGAGGCTGAGCTGCTCGCGGCGTTCGATGACGCGCTCGAACTGCTGCTCCAGACGCTCCAGCGCCTGCCGGGTGGAATCGTGCTGGGCCTTCAGCGAGCCGGCGCGCACCGCCAGCTGATGGCTGTTGTCCTTGTGCTGCCGGGCTTCCTGGCGGACGCGGTCGAGGCGCTCGCGCAAGGCGTCGCGCTGCGCCAGCAGTTGCTCGCGCTGCTCGCTGTCCGTGGCCATCGCGTCCAGCGCGTCCTGCAACTGCAGGCGCGCTTCGCCGAGTTGCTCGTGCTCCAGCGCGCGCTGCTCATCCAGCTCGCCGAGTTCTTCTTCGAGGCGCCGGCGACGCAGGGTCAGCTGTTCGAGCCTGGCCTGGCGCGCGGACAGCTGCGCCTTGAGTTCGCCCTGCTGGCGCGCTTCGTCCTGCAGCAGACGGCGCTGGCGTTCGCGCGCGTCTTCCTGGCTGCGCTGCTCATCGCGCCGTTGCTGCAGGCGCTCGTCGAGTTGCTCCAGGCTCGCTTCGCGTTCGCCGCGTTCCGCCTGCAGGCGCTCCAGCTCCTGGCCGCGGGCGAGCAGCCCGCTTTCCGCCTCGCTGGCACGACGCACGCGTAAAAAGTGCCGGCCGACCCAATAGCCGTCGCGGCTGATCAGGCTTTCGCCCTCGCCCAGCGCAGCGCGGCCGGCGAGCGCCGCATCGAGGCTTTCCACCGGGCGTACCAGCGCCAGCCAGGGCGCCAGATCGACCGGCGCCTCGACCTTGTCCAGCAGGCTGCCCGGATGGCGCGCGGAGGGTTTGCCCGGATCGAGCAGGCGCAGGTCGCCCTGCTGGAAGCCCTGCAGGTCGAGCCCGGCGAAGTCGTCCAGCAACACCGCCTGCAGGTCGGCCCCGAGCACGGTTTCCACCGCCAGCTCCCAGCCCGGCTCGACGCGCAGCCCCTCGGCCAGGCGTGGATGCCGCTCCAGATGCTGCTCGCGCAACCATTCGGCGGTGCCCTTGCCCGGGTCCAGCGCCGCCTGCTGGAGCGCTTCCAGCGATGCGATGCGACCGTCGAGGCGTTGCAGGTCGCCCTGCGCCTGCTGCTGCTCGCGCGTCGTCTGCTGCAGATCGCCGCGCAGTTGCTCGAGCCGTTCGGCCAGCGCCTGCTCGGCGGCCTGGAGCTCCTCGAGGTGCATGTCGCTGACGGCCAGTTGCTCGCTCAGTTCGAGGATCGCCGCATCGTCCGGGTCGGCGGCAAGCAAGGCCCGCTCGTCATCCAGGCGACGGCGGCGTTCGGCGAGCCGCTCCAGGCTCTGCTCCAGTTGCAGGAGGCGCGCCTGCAATACTTCGGCGGCGCGGCGCGGCTCGGCGCTGCGCTGGTTGAAGCTGTCCCACTGTTCCTGCCAGCCGTGCATGCCGGCCTCGGCGTCTTCGAGCATCGCCGCCGACTCTTCGGCCGCGGCGCTGGCCATTTCCTGCTCGGGTTCGAGGACCGCCAGTTCTTCACCGAGGGTCGCCAGCAGCGTGCGGTCGTGGCCCAGGTGCGATTCGGTTTCCAGGCGCGCGCGCTCGGCTTCGCGCAGGTCGTCCTGCAACTGGCGCAGGCGCTGCTGGCCGTGCTGGATGCTCTGCTCGACGCGGGCGATGTCGCCGCCCACGGAATAGAAGCGACCCTGGACCTGATTGAAGCGTTCGGACAGCTCGTGATGGCCGTCGCGCAGGCGCTCGATGCTGGCGTCGGCGTTGCGCTGCTCGGCGACCAGCGCCTCGAAGCCGATTTCCTGATCGCCGATCACCGCTTCGCGCTGGCCGACCTGTTCGTTCAGCGCGCGCCAGCGCAGACCGGCGAGCTGGGCCCGGAGCTGACGCTCCTCGGCCTTGTATTCCTGGTACTTCTCCGCCGACTGCGCCTGTCGGTGCAGGCGTTCGAGCTGGCGTTCCAGCTCTTCGCGCAGGTCGGTCAGGCGGGCGAGGTTCTCGTGGGTGCGGCGGATGCGGCTCTCGGTCTCGCGGCGCCGCTCCTTGTACTTGGAGATGCCGGCGGCTTCCTCGATGAAGTTGCGCAGGTCCTCGGGCTTGGCCTCGATCAGCTTGGAGATCATCCCCTGCTCGATGATCGAGTAGCTGCGCGGGCCCAGGCCGGTGCCGAGGAAGATGTCGGTGATGTCGCGGCGACGGCATTTCACGCCGTTGAGGAAGTAGGTGTTCTGCGCGTCGCGGGTGACCCGGCGGCGGATGGAGATTTCCGCGAAGGCGGCGTATTCGCCGGTCAGGCTGCCGTCGGAGTTGTCGAAGATCAGCTCGATGCTGGCCTGGGTCACCGGCTTGCGGGTGTTGGAGCCGTTGAAGATGACGTCGGTCATCGACTCGCCGCGGAGGTTCTTCGCCGAACTCTCGCCCATCACCCAGCGCACGGCATCGATGATGTTCGACTTACCGCACCCGTTCGGCCCAACCACGGCGGCCATGTTGCTGGGAAAGCTCACGGTGGTCGGGTCGACGAAGGATTTGAAGCCCGCCAGCTTGATGCTTTTCAACCGCATGTGCCGCCTCGCCCCCGGGGATTCGTTCAGCGTCTGGCCAGAGCGGCCAGCACCATCTGGCAATTATGCTGGCAATAGCGGGCGACTACCTCACGAATACGCGGCGGATTGCGATCGATCACCGCCTGAAACAGGTGGCCGTAGGCGTTCATCATTTCCTTCATCTCTTCCGGATGCCCGTCGATCGCCAGGTGGTAGGTGCGTGCGATTGCCGGCTGCAGGTTCTCGACCACGCTTTGCAGGTAGGGGTTGTCGGCGAACGGGAAGGTGGCGGCTATGGCATCAATGCTGGCCTGGATGAATACGTCGGCATCCTCATGCTGCATGCCCCGCATCAGGCGCTGCTGCACCTCGACGAAGGGCTGCAGCTCTTCCGGGCGCCGCCAACGATCGGCAACGGCGTCGCTGAGCAGGATGTACAACTCGGTCACCAGCGCATACAGGGACTTCACGTGATGCGGAGTCAGCTCGCAGACCTGGGCGCCGCGCCGCGGCAGGATGTCCACCATGTGCCGACGCTCGAGAATCAGCAGCGCCTCGCGCACCGAGCCGCGGCTGACATTGAGCGCCTTGACCACCTTGATCTCCTGGATACGCTCGCGCTCCTTGAGTTGGCCATGGATGATCCGCTCGGCGATATGCCGCGCTATCTGCTCGGACACACTGTCCGGGGCTGTGAACGTCATGATTTTCCTTCGAAACAGAATGCCGAGCGACGGGGGTACAAGGTGACTCGGGGAGGCAGGCATCGCCTGCAGACCGGCGTCCGGGAGCCGGCCGGGCGCGGATTGTAGCATAAGGCCACCCCTCACCAAGCCGCTCCCGATGGACTACATGGCGTCGCACCGGGGCGACGTAGCGGGCATAATTCGCGCTCGTTCACGAACCCGGATCTTCATGCGCATCCACGTCACCTTCATCGATCGCGTCGGCATCACCCAGGAGGTGCTGGCCCTGCTCGGCGGGCGCAACCTCAACCTCGACGCCGTCGAGATGGTGCCGCCGAACGTCTACATCGATGCGCCGACCCTGAGCGCACAGGTGCTCGACGAACTGCGCGGCGCGCTGTTCAACGTCAGCGGGGTGCAGGCGGTGAACGTGGTCGACATCCTGCCCGGCCAACACCGCCGCCTGCAGCTCGATGCGCTGCTCGCCGCCATGGCCGATCCGGTGCTGGCGGTGGACGCCAATTGCCGGGTGCTGCTGGCGAACCCGGCGCTGATCGCGGTATGCGGGCGCCAGCTCGAAGGCGAGACGCTGGGCGAGCTGTTCGCCGACGCGCAACTGCAACAGGCGCTGCTGGACGAGGACTTCCGCCTCCCGCTGCGCGAAGTCACCCTAAACGGCCAGGCGCTGCTGCTCGACGCGATGCCGATCACCGAGTCCGTCGAAGCCGACCAGCGCCATCTCGCCGGCGGCCTACTCACGCTGTACTCGCCGAGCCGCATCGGCGAACGCCTGGCGGCGCTGCACCACGACCACGCCGAGGGCTTCGATGCCCTGCTCGGCGACTCGCCGCCGTTGCGCACGCTCAAAGCCCGCGCGCAACGGGTCGCGGTGCTCGATGCGCCGCTGCTGATCCACGGCGAAACCGGCACCGGCAAGGAGCTGGTGGCCCGCGCCTGCCACGCCGCCAGCAGCCGGCGCAATGCGCCCTTCCTCGCGCTGAACTGCGCCGCGCTGCCGGAAAACCTCGCCGAGAGCGAGCTCTTCGGCTACGCCCCAGGCGCCTTCACCGGCGCCGCCCGCGGTGGCAAGCCGGGCCTGCTCGAACTGGCCAACAAAGGCACCGTGTTCCTCGACGAGATTGGCGAGATGTCGCCCTACCTGCAGGCCAAGCTGCTGCGCTTTCTCAGCGACGGCAGTTTCCGCCGGGTCGGCGGTGAGCGCGAAGTGAAGGTGGACGTGCGCATCCTCAGCGCCACCCACCGCGACCTGGAAAAGATGGTCGGCGACGGCACCTTCCGCGAGGACCTCTTCTACCGCCTCAACGTCCTCAAGCTCGACGTGCCGCCCCTGCGCGACCGCGGCCAGGACATTCTCCTGCTCGCCGGACACTTCATGGCCCAGGCCTGCGCCCAGATCCAGCGCCCGCCCTGCCGACTGGCGCCCGGCACCTATCCCGCGCTGCTGGCCAACCGCTGGCCGGGCAACGTGCGCCAGTTGCAGAACGTGATCTTCCGCGCCGCCGCGATCAGCGAGAGCAACCTGGTGGACATCGACGACCTGGACATCGCCGGGACCGAGGTGGCGCGGCAGAGCGAAGGCGAGGTCGGCAGCCTGGAACAGGCGGTCGGCGACTTCGAGCGCGCGCTGCTGGAAAAGCTCTACGCCAGCTACCCCTCCAGCCGGCAACTGGCGCAGCGGCTGCAGATCTCGCACACCGCCATCGCCCAGCGTCTGCGCAAGTACGGCATTCCGGGCAAGGCCTGACGCCCCACAGCCCGTATCGATATCGAAACAGCGTATCGATATCACTACAAATAGAGCCGCCGACACAGCCTGCGCAGGCTCTAGGCGCTGATTTCCATGGAAACCATTGGCCGCGTAGCGATTTCGCTACAGCACGATGCGCCACGCCGCCGCCTGTAATACCTATCTAACTGATAAATAACGATATTCTTTTCATGGCACCCGGCTTGCTATGACCTGCGCAACCGCGCCCCATGCCTGGGCGCACCGTTTATCCCGCCATAGCAGCGGGAAACCGCCAACAGGAGTTCACATGAGCGAGTTGCGTTTCACCGTCGATCACGAATGGCTGCGTCTGGACAGCGATGGCCTGGTTACCGTCGGCATCACCGCGTTTGCCCAGGACGCGCTCGGCGACGTGGTCTTCGTGCAACTCCCCGAGTTGCAGGCCTACGAGGCCGGCGCCGAAGTCGCGGTACTCGAATCGGTGAAGGCGGCGAGCAACATCGTCATGCCGCTGGCGGGTGAAGTCGTGGAGATCAACCCGGAGCTGGAAGCCAGCCCGGAACGGGTCAACGAGCAACCACTGGAGGGCGGCTGGTTTTTCCGCTTCCGCCCGTCCGATGTGGATGCGGTGGCCGGCCTGCTCGACCAAGCTGCCTACGACCGCCTGCTTAAAGCCAACGCCGAGGCCTGATCCATGACCGAACTGAGCACGCAGAACGAATTCATCGCCCGCCACATCGGCCCGCGCGAGGCCGACACCGCCGCCATGCTGCAAAGCCTGGGCTACGACTCGCTGGAAGCGCTGTCCGCCAGCGTGATCCCGGAAAGCATCAAGGGAACCAGCGTGCTCGACCTGCCGGCCGGGCAGAGCGAAGCCGCGGCCCTGGCCGAGATCAAGGCCATCGCCGCGAAGAACCAGCTGTTCACCCATTACATCGGCCAGGGTTACTACGGCACCCACACGCCGGCGCCGATCCTGCGCAACCTGCTGGAAAACCCGGCCTGGTACACCGCCTACACCCCGTATCAGCCGGAGATTTCCCAAGGCCGCCTGGAAGCGCTGCTGAACTTCCAGACGCTGATCATCGACCTCACCGGCCTGCCGATCGCCAACGCCTCGCTGCTCGACGAAGCCACCGCCGCCGCCGAGGCGATGACCTTCTGCAAGCGCCTGGCTAAGAACAAGGCGAGCAACGCCTTCTTCGCCTCCCGGCACTGCCTGCCGCAGACCCTCGACGTGCTGCGCACCCGTGCCGAGCCGCTGGGCATCGAGGTGGTGGTCGGCGACGAGCGCGAGATCGACGACGCCAGCGCCTACTTCGGCGCGCTGCTGCAGTACCCCGGCGCCGACGGCGACATCTTCGACTACCGCGAGCTGGTCGAGCGCTTCCACGCCGCCAATGCGCTGGTGGCGGTCGCCGCCGACCTGCTGGCACTGACGCTGCTGACCCCGCCCGGCGAATTCGGCGCCGACGTCGCCCTCGGCACCGCCCAGCGCTTCGGCGTACCGCTCGGCTTCGGCGGCCCGCACGCGGCCTACTTCGCCACCCGCGACGCCTTCAAGCGCGACATGCCGGGGCGCCTGGTGGGCGTCTCCGTGGACCGCTTCGGCAAGCCGGCACTGCGCCTGGCGATGCAGACCCGCGAGCAGCACATCCGCCGCGAGAAGGCGACCAGCAACATCTGCACCGCGCAGGTGCTGCTGGCCAACATCGCCAGCATGTACGCCGTCTACCACGGCCCGCAGGGGCTGACGCAGATCGCCCAGCGCGTGCACGGCCTGACCGCGATCCTCGCTGCCGGCCTGGTCGAGATGGGCTACGCCATCGAGCAGGAAAGCTTCTTCGATACCCTGACGCTGGCCACGGGCGAGAAGACCGCCGCGCTGCACGCCAAGGCGCGCGAGGCGCGGATCAACCTGCGCGAGGTAGACGCCGGGCGCCTGGGCCTGTCGCTCAACGAAACCACCACGCCGGCCGACGTCGAAGCGCTCTGGGCGATCTTCGCCGACGGCGCGCTGCCGGACTTCGCCGCCCTCGCCTGCGCCGAAAGCCGCCTGCCGGGCGCGCTGCTGCGCCAGTCGGGCTTCCTCCAGCACGCCGTGTTCAACCGCTACCACTCGGAAACCGAGCTGATGCGCTACCTGCGCAAGCTCGCCGACAAGGACCTGGCGCTGGACCGCACGATGATCCCGCTGGGCTCCTGCACCATGAAGCTCAACGCCGCCAGCGAAATGATCCCGATCACCTGGGCCGAATTCGGCAGCCTGCACCCGTTCGCACCGGTCGAGCAGAGCCAGGGCTACACCCAGTTGACCGACGACCTGGAGCGCATGCTCTGCGCCGCCACCGGCTACGACGCCATCTCGCTGCAGCCGAACGCCGGCTCCCAGGGCGAATACGCCGGCCTGCTGGCGATCCGCGCCTATCACCACAGCCGTGGCGACGTGCAGCGCGACATCTGCCTGATCCCCGCCTCGGCCCACGGCACCAACCCGGCCACCGCCAGCATGGTCGGCATGCGCGTGGTCGTGGTCGCCTGCGACACGCGTGGCAACGTCGACGTCGATGACCTGCGCAAGAAGGCCGAGGAACACCGCGCGCGCCTCGCCGCGCTGATGATCACCTACCCGTCCACCCACGGCGTGTTCGAGGAAGCGATCCGCGAGATCTGCGCGGTGGTGCACGACAACGGCGGCCAGGTGTACATCGACGGCGCCAACATGAACGCCATGGTCGGCCTCTGCGCACCGGGCAAGTTCGGCGGCGACGTATCCCACCTGAACCTACACAAGACCTTCTGCATCCCCCACGGCGGCGGCGGCCCGGGCGTCGGCCCGATCGGCGTCAAGGCACACCTGGCGCCGTTCATGCCCGGCCACGGCCAGATGCAGCGCAAGGAAGGTGCGGTCAGCGCCGCGCCGTTCGGCAGCGCCAGCATCCTGCCGATCACCTGGATGTACATCCGCATGATGGGCGGCGAAGGCCTGACCCGCGCCTCGCAGATGGCGATCCTCAACGCCAACTACATCGCCCGTCGCCTGGAAGAGCATTACCCGGTGCTCTACAGCGGCAGCAACGGCCTGGTCGCCCACGAATGCATCCTCGACCTGCGCCCGCTCAAGGAAACCAGCGGCGTCAGCGTCGATGACGTCGCCAAGCGCCTGATCGACTTCGGCTTCCACGCCCCGACCATGTCCTTCCCGGTCGCCGGCACGCTGATGATCGAGCCGACCGAGAGCGAGTCGCGCGAGGAACTCGACCGCTTCTGCGACGCCATGATCGCCATCCGCGAGGAAATCCGCGCGGTGGAGAGCGGTGCCCTGCACAGCGACGACAACCCACTGAAGAACGCCCCGCACACCGCGGCGGAGCTGGTCGGCGAGTGGAGCCACCCGTACAGCCGCGAGCAGGCGGTGTACCCGCTGGCATCGCTGGTGGAGGCCAAGTACTGGCCGCCGGTCGGTCGCGTCGACAACGTCTTCGGCGACCGCAATCTGGTCTGCGCCTGCCCGTCGATCGAGGCGTACCAGGAAGCCTGATCGCCCTGCGCAATCGACGGTCTTTCGCCAGCCAACCCTCTCCGTGGGAGAGGGTTGGCTGACGAGGTGTCCCGCGCCTCACCGGCCATAACCGAAGAGTGATTCATGTCCCTCAGCGTTTTCGACCTGTTCAAGATCGGCATCGGCCCCTCCAGCTCGCACACCGTCGGGCCGATGCGCGCTGCCGTGCGCTTCGCCGAAGGGCTGCGGCGCGACGGCCTGCTGGACGCGACCACCGGCGTCAAGGTCGAGCTGTACGGTTCGCTCGGCGCCACCGGCAAGGGTCACGGCAGCGACAAGGCGGTGCTCCTCGGCCTGGAAGGCGAACAGCCGGACAGCGTGGATACCAGCACCATCGAGCGCCGGCTGGCGGCGATCCGCTCCTCCGGCGAGCTGAAGCTGCTGGGCGAAAAGCCGATCCGCTTCGTCGAGAAGGAACACCTGGCGATGATCCGCAAGCCGCTGCCGTTCCATCCGAACGGCCTGGTGTTCCGCGCGTTCGACGCCGCCGGCATGCAGTTGCGCTCGCGTGAGTACTACTCGGTGGGCGGTGGCTTCGTCGTCGACGAGGAAGCCGCTGGCGCCGATCGCATCGTCGAAGACCGCACGTCACTGCGCTACCCCTTCACCACCGGTGCCGAACTGCTCGCCCACTGCGCGGAATCCGGGTTGTCGATCAGCCAGGTGATGCTCGCCAACGAAAGCGCCTGGCGCCCGGAGCAGGAAACCCGCGCCGGTCTCCTGCGCATCTGGCAGGTGATGCAGGACTGCGTCGCCGCCGGCTGCCGCAACGAGGGCATCATGCCCGGCGGGCTCAAGGTCAAGCGCCGCGCCGCCGCGCTGCACCGGCAGCTGTGCGCGAATCCGGAAGCCAACCTGCGCGATGCGCTGAGCGTGCTCGACTGGGTCAACCTCTACGCCCTGGCGGTGAACGAGGAAAACGCCAGCGGCGGCCGTGTCGTCACTGCCCCCACCAACGGCGCCGCCGGTATCGTCCCCGCCGTGCTGCATTACTACATGCGCTTCATCGCCGGCGCGGACGAGGACGGCGTGGTGCGCTTCCTGCTCACCGCCGCCGCCATCGGCATTCTCTACAAGGAGAACGCCTCGATCTCCGGCGCCGAAGTCGGCTGCCAGGGCGAGGTCGGCGTGGCCTGCTCGATGGCCGCCGGCGCGCTCTGCGAAGTCATGGGCGGCAGTGTCCAGCAGGTGGAGAACGCCGCCGAGATCGGCATGGAGCACAACCTGGGGCTGACCTGCGACCCGGTCGGCGGGCTGGTCCAGGTGCCCTGCATCGAGCGCAACGCGATGGGCTCGGTGAAGGCGATCAACGCCGTGCGCATGGCCCTGCGCGGCGATGGCAAGCACTTCATCTCGCTGGACAAGGTGATCCGCACCATGCGCCAGACCGGCGCCGACATGAAAAGCAAATACAAGGAAACCGCGCGCGGCGGACTTGCCGTGAACATCATCGAATGTTGACCTTCCCTCTCCCCCGGCCGCTCTCCCGTGAACGGGAGACGAGAGAAAAGCCGCGACCGGCCCATGAGCGGACGCCGGCAAGGGACGGGAGGAACAGTCGAAGCAACACACCGATCAATCCCCTCTCCCGCTTGCCGGAGAGGGCCAGGGAGAGGGGCTTTCCCCTCCCACCACTCTTGTTCAGGAACACACGACATGACCAGCGAAACCCTGGCGAAAACCCCGCTACACGCCCTGCACCTGGAACTCGGTGCGCGCATGGTGCCGTTCGCCGGCTACGACATGCCGGTACAGTACCCGCTCGGGGTGATGAAGGAGCACCTGCACACCCGCGAGAAGGCCGGCCTGTTCGATGTTTCGCACATGGGCCAGATCGTACTGCGCGGCGCGGATGCCGCGGCGGCGCTGGAAAGCCTGGTGCCGGTGGACATCCTCGACCTGCCGCAGGGCATGCAGCGTTACGCGCTGTTCACCGATGACAACGGCGGCATCCTCGACGACCTGATGGTCGCCAACCTCGGCGACGACACGCTGTTCCTGGTCGTCAACGCCGCCTGCAAGGAGCAGGACCTGGCGCACCTGCAGCAACGCATCGGCGCGCGCTGCGAGATCGAAAGCCTGTTCGACGCGCGCGCCCTGCTCGCCCTGCAGGGGCCGAAGGCGGTGGACGTGCTGGCGCGCCTGGCGCCCGAGGTCGCGGGCATGACCTTCATGCAGTTCCGCCGCGTGCAGCTGCTGGGCGTCGACTGCTTCGTCAGCCGCTCCGGCTACACCGGCGAGGACGGTTTCGAGATTTCCGTGCCGGTGGAGAATGCCGAAGCGCTGGCCCGCGCGCTGCTCGCCGAGGAAGAAATACAACCCATCGGCCTCGGCGCCCGCGATTCGCTACGGTTGGAAGCCGGCCTATGCCTCTACGGCCACGACATGAGCACCGCCACCACACCGATCGAGGCCAGCCTGCTGTGGGCGATGTCCAAGCCACGGCGTGCCGATGGCGCCCGCGCCGGCGGCTTCCCCGGCGCCGAGCGGATCTTCGCCCAGCAGCGCGACGGCGCGCCGAACAAGCGCGTCGGCCTGCTGCCGCAGGAACGCGTGCCGGTACGTGAAGGCGCGGAGATCGTCGACGCGCAGGGCCAGGTGATTGGGCAGGTCAGCAGCGGCGGCTTCGGCCCGAGCCTGGGCGCGCCGGTCGCCATGGGCTATGTGCAGAGCAGCCACGCGGCGATCGACACCCCGGTATGGGCCATCGTGCGCGGCAAACGCGTACCGATGTGCGTCGCTAAGACGCCGTTCGTAGCGCAACGCTACTACCGCGGCTGAGGCTTTTCCGGCAGGTCCGCGACGCTCGTCGCGGGCCTGTGATCCCTGATATTCCTTCAAGATTGTTGACAATCGACACTAATTCCCCCCGTTAGGCGCAACTCGGCCGCCAGCCTGAACCACTCTGTCTATTATCAATGACTAGATAACAACCAGATCGACGCCACAGAGCAGTGATCCGTACAATCCGTGGCGCTTGCGACAACCCAGCCGGGAATGATGGACATGACCCTTGCATCCGCTATTGCCTTCGCCGCGCCCCTTTGCGTCCGTGACGCCGGAGCGGCTCAATGACTTGCCGGCTGCTGCTGGCCGACGACCATGCCCTGATCCGCGCCGGCGTGCGGGTGATGATCAGCGACCTGGAAGGTTACGAAGTGGTCGGCGAGGCCGAGGATGGCGGCCAGGCCGTGGAGATGGCCCGCGAACTGGAACCGGACATCATCCTGCTGGACGTTTCGATGCGCGACTTCGGTGGCCTGGAAGCGCTGCAGCTGCTGACCAAGCACGCACCCGGTTGCAAGGTGCTGATGCTGTCGATGCACACCGACCCTGAGACGGTCTTCCAGTCCTTGCAGAAGGGCGCCGTCGGCTACCAGCTCAAGGATGCCGCGATGGCCGAACTGCACCTCGCGCTGCGCGCGGTCGGGCGCGGTGAGCGCTACCTGAGTTCGGCGATCGCCCAGCATGTCATCGAGCAGGCCCTGGCGCGTACGCCGGTTCCGCCGAGCCTGATGCTAACCCAGCGGCAGATCGAGATCCTACGGCTGATCTCGCGTGGTGCATCGACCCGCGCCATCGCCAGCGGCCTCGGCCTGAGCGTGAAGACCGTCGAGGCGCACCGCTCACAGATCATGAAACGCCTGGAGATACACGACGTGCCGGGCCTGGTGCTCTACGCGGTGCGCGAAGGCATCATCAGCCCGGACGACTGATCACTCGGCGGTGGCGTGGGTCAGCGGCAATGCCTGCGCCTGACCGCCGAGCAGCGGCGAATTCGCCGGCAGGTGCACGCGCAGCGCCTTCGGCCGGACGCTCAGGCGCAGGGTCCGGACCTCGATGGGCTCGCCGTCCAGGTTCAGGTCCAGCCCTTCCGGCGCCTCGATCTCGACCCACGGCAACCGCGCGCCGACCGACACCGACTCCAGCCCGCGAATGCCGCCGGTGAGCATGGTGGTCAGGGTACCGACCACATCGGCCGGCGCCGGCACGATGCAGATGTCCAGCAGGCCGTCGTCCGCCAGCGCCTGCGGGCACAACTGGTGACCGCCGCCGGCCTGGCGGCCGTTGCCGATGCCGAGCGCGAGAAACTCGCCCTCCCAGCTGAAATCCGGCCCCGTGAAGCGGCCGAAGGCGGAGTGCACCTCGGGAAACTTGGTCAGGCCGGTGAGCAGATAGGCACTGCCGCCGAGGATCTTCTTCAGGTCCTCGGAGGTGTTGGCGGTGACCTTGGACCCGAAACCGCCGGTAGCCATGTTGAGGAACAGCTGCCCGTCGGCGTCGCCGATGTCCACCGCACGCGGCGCGTTGTCCAGTTGGCCGAGGGCTTCGTCCGGCGGCAGCGGCACGCCGGCGGCGCGGGCGAAGTCGTTCGCCGTGCCCAGCGGCAGCAACACCAGGCTGGCGTCGGTCTCCTTCTGCGCCATCGCTTCGGCCACGTCGCGCACCGTGCCGTCACCGCCACCCGCGATGATGATCGGGTAACCGGCATCCAGCGCTTCGTCGACCAGGCGCTGGGCATCGCCGGGCTCCCAGGTCACCCGCACCGTCAGCTCCCAGCCCTCCTTGCGACGCGCCATCACCGCGGCACGAACCTCGTCGTTGGCGGCCTGCTTGCCATGCAGAATCAAGAACGCCCTGCGCTCGCTCATCACCGGTTCCCCTGGAATATCCACTGCGCGACGGCCGAATGGGCGCCCGCCTAGATCGGATCGACAGGCACGGGGAAAGTTTCTGTGCGGATGACGTGCGCGGCGGCCGGTTCGTCCGCCAGATGGCCGCGGCTCAGCGCCGCCTGCTGATCCTGGCTATCAGTTAGCCAAGGCTGCAGTTCCAGCTCGCCCGGCGAACCATCGCCAACCCCTCTAGCCCGGATAGCCGGTGATCTCGCTGATGCTGCGGTACAGCGGCTCGAGCCGCCGGTACATGCGCTGGTAGACCTCGCGGTACAACCGCTGGTAGATCGCCTGCGCCTGCGGGTCGGGCTGAAAGACCTGGCCCACGCGGGTCATCGCGGCGATCGCGCTGGGAAAATCCGCATGTAGGCCGAGGCCCACCGCGCAATCGATGGCCGCTCCCAGGCCGGAGGTCTCGTAGAGGTGCGGGCGTTCCGCGGGCAGGCCGAAGATGTCGGCGGTCAGCTGCATCGCCGCATCGCTCTGCGAACCGCCGCCGGATACGCGCAGGCGGGTGATCGGCGTGCCGGAGCGTTTCTCGATGCGCTCGCGGCCTTCGCGCAGGGCGTAGGCCAGCCCTTCGAGGATCGCCCGATACATGTGCGCCCGCGTGTGCACGTCGCCGAATCCGATGATCGCGCCTTTCGCCTCGATGCCCGGCTCGCGGATGCCGGGCGTCCAGTAGGGTTGCAGCATCAGCCCCATCGATCCCGGCGGGACCGCTCTCACCAGTTCGTCGAACAGTGCCTCCGGCTCCACGTCCAGCGCCTTGGCGCGCTGGGTTTCCTCCAGGCCGAACTGCTGCTTGAACCAACTGACCATCCAGTAGCCGCGGTAGATCATCACCTCGCTGTTGTAGTGGTCGGGAATCGCCGCCGGGTAAGGCGGGATCAGCGGTGTCACCTCCAGGTAGCGACGTCGCGTGGTGTTGATGGTGGCCGTGGTGCCGTAGGACAGACAGGCGATGTTCGGTACCACGCCGCCGGCGCCGATCACCTCGCAGGCTTTGTCCGAAGCCGCCGCGATCAACGGAAGGCCCTGCGGAATGCCGGTGTGCGCACTGGCTTCGGCGCTGATCGTGCCGAGCGTTTCGCCGGGCTTGTAGAGCTCGGCGAGCTGCTCGCGGCGCACCGGCATCGCCTGCCACTTCCAGTCGCGCGGACCGGCCCAGCGCAGGCGCTTGTAGTCGAACGGCAGGTAGCCGACGGTGCAGCCCACCGAATCGGCGAAGCGCCCGGTGAGCCGGTGCGTGAGGAAGCCCGAAAGCAGCAGCAGCTTGTGCGTCTTCGCCCAGATGTCCGGCTGGTTCTGTGCGATCCAGTTGACCTCGGCCTGGGCGCGCACGTGGTCCACCGTCGCCTGCGCACGCGCCACCTTGAACAGCCAGCCCCAGGGCCCCTTGATGCGCTCACGGACCTCGGCGCGCCGCTGGTCGAGCCAGAGGATCGCCGGACGCAGCGGCGTGCCCGCCGCGTCGACGTTGATCAGCGTGCCGCGCTGGGTGGTCAACGCCACGCCGCGAATCAGGCGGCGGTCGATGTTCGTGCTGCGCCACAGCCGCTGGCAGGCCTCGCCCAGGCTCGCCCAGAAGTAGTCCGGGTCCTGCTCGGCCCAGCCCGGCTGCACCGAATAGTAGGGGTCCAGCTCGACCTTGCCCTTGCCGAGCAGGTTGCCGGACAGGTCGAACAGCAATGCGCGGACACTCTGGGTGCCGTTGTCGATGGCCAGCAGGTAGCTTGGTTCGTTCACGATGCGCTCACTCGGCTCATGTCTTCACTCCGCGGCAGGCGATAGCAGTGCTGCCACAGGCGCAGGTAGTCGTGCGCCTCGCGCTGCCAGCGCTCGTCGCTCCAGCCCAGCCGCGCCTGGCACAGCGTGCGGATGCGCGGCAGCTCGGCCTCGGCGCCGTTGGCGAGCAGCAGCCCGAGACGCGTGCGGCGCAGCAGCAGGTCGTCCAGATGCAGCACCAGCTCGTTCTGCGCCGCCCAGGCCAGCTCCGCCCAGAGCGTGTCGGTGGCGCCCACCCGCTCGGCGCCGACCTCTTCCAGCAACGCCAGCACGCCGGGCAGCTCGCGTCCGTGCCGGCCGGCCAGGCGCCGCTGCTGGGCCGGCGATAGCGCGGGCATCGGCTGCGCAGGCTGCGGGCGAAACACCGCCGCGCCGCGGTCGTCCAGCTCGCGGCCGACG
>NZ_DEYR01000037.1:0-21044 GCF_002364635.1 Pseudomonas sp. UBA3153 | reverse complement strand
CGCGCGGCGCCAGCAGGACGGGCTCCTGCAGGGCCTCGTCGACCGCCTGCGCCGGCCACACCGCGAACTGCCGCAGGCGCTGCAACACCTTGTCGCGCGCCGCCTGGGCCCGACGCGGGTGGCGGTCCGGACGCAGCCGGCTGGGCGCCTGGGGCAGCACCGCGAGCAGCGCGGCTTCGGCGCGGGTCAACTGCGCCGGCGGCTTGCCCAGGTACGTCCAGCTCGCCGCGGCGACGCCCTCCAGGGTGCCACCGAAGGGCGCGCGGTCCAGATAGAGCGTGAGGATCTCATCCTTCGACAAGTGCCATTCCAGCTGCGCGGTGCGCCAGACCTGGCGCAGCTTGCCGGCGAAGGTACGCGGGTGCGGATCGAGCAGACGCGCCACCTGCATCGACAGCGTGCTGCCGCCGGACAGCACGCGGCCGCCGCTGAGGTTCTGCCAGGCGGCGCGGGCGACGGCCAGCGGATTGACCCCCGGATGCCGGTAGAACCAGCGGTCCTCGTAGGTCAGCAACGCCTCCAGGTAATACGGCGAAACCTCGTCCAGGCGCACCGGGTAGCGCCACACGCCGTTGGCATCGGCGAAGCGCCACAGTGGCGTGCCATCCTCGGCGAGCACCACGCGCGCCAGGTCGTCGCCCGGCAACGGCAGCGGAAACAGACGATCGGCCAGCCACAGGCCGGCGAGCAGCGCCAGCAGTAGCCCGCCGCTTCGCTTGAGCCAGCGCGGTACGCGCCGCTTAGACATGCGCGACTCTCGCCACACACAGGGAACTCGCGAGCCTGCGTGACAGCCAAAGCCTCGAAGGAGCGCTTCGCGCACAGCGCGGCGCCTGCATGGACCTCACAGGGAACCTCATATGCAAGTAGATTTCTTCGAGACGCTCGGCCAGATGCTGGGCTCGCTGATCCGTTTCATCGTCGACAGCCTGGACTGGCTGTTCAGCCTGTTCGCCGTCGCCGGGCACAACTTCGTCGATGGCCTGGCCGCCGCGCTGGGCATGGACCGCTCGATCCTCAACATCGCCGCCCTGATCCTCGGCCTGATCCTGCTGGTCGGGGCGTTTCGCGCCTTCTTCGGACGGTCGATCATCAGCGGCATCATTCTCCTGCTGCTGGCGCTCTGGCTGCTCAGCTTCATCATCAATTGACGTCCCGATGCGCCGCGCAGCATAGCGCAGCGGTGCATCCCGACCCACTGCAGCGATACCGACTCGCACCGCGGCGCAAGCCTCCCGCGACCGCTTTCGGTTAAACTGCGCCCTTCGCCTTTTCCAATAACGATCAGCCTGATGCCCAAGACGTTCCACGAATTTCCCCGCGAGCGCCCGTCCACTCCCCTGCTCGACCGCGCTGCGACGCCGGAAGAGCTGCGCCGCCTGGGCGAGGCCGAACTGGAAACCCTCGCCGACGAACTTCGCCAGGACCTGCTCTACAGCGTCGGGCTGACCGGCGGTCACTTCGGCGCCGGCCTCGGCGTGATCGAACTGACCATCGCCCTGCACTACGTCTTCGACACCCCGGACGACCGCCTGGTGTGGGACGTCGGCCACCAGGCCTACCCGCACAAGATCCTCACCGGGCGCCGCGAGCGGATGGCCAGCCTGCGCATGAAGGACGGCATCGCCGCCTTCCCGCGGCGCAGCGAGAGCGAGTACGACACCTTCGGCGTCGGCCACTCCAGCACCTCGATCAGCGCCGCCCTGGGCATGGCCATCGCCGCGCGGATGCAAGGCAGCGGGCGCAAATCCATCGCCGTGATCGGCGACGGCGCGCTCACCGCGGGGATGGCGTTCGAGGCGCTGAACCACGCTCCGGAAGTCGGCGCCGACATGCTGGTGGTGCTCAACGACAACGACATGTCGATCTCGCGCAACGTCGGCGGGCTGTCCAACTACCTGGCGAAGATCCTTTCCAGCCGCACCTACACGAGCATGCGCGAGGGCAGCAAGAAGGTCCTCTCGCGCCTGCCCGGCGCCTGGGAAATCGCCCGCCGCACCGAGGAGTACGCCAAGGGCATGCTGGTTCCCGGCACGCTCTTCGAGGAACTCGGCTGGAACTACATCGGCCCCATCGACGGCCACGACCTGCCGACGCTGATCGCCACCCTGCGCAACATGCGCGACCTCAAGGGCCCGCAGTTCCTGCATGTGGTGACGAAGAAAGGCAAAGGCTTCGCCCCGGCCGAAGTCGACCCCATCGGCTACCACGCGATCACCAAGCTGGAGCCCGCCGACAGCCCGGCCGGCGCGGCACCGGCGACGAAGAAGGTCGCCGGGCCGAAGTACTCCGGCGTGTTCGGCCAATGGCTGTGCGACATGGCGGAAAGCGATCCGCGACTGGTCGGCATCACCCCGGCGATGAAGGAAGGCTCCGACCTGGTGGCCTTCAGCGAGCGCTTTCCACAGCGCTATTTCGACGTCGCCATCGCCGAGCAGCACGCGGTAACCCTCGCCGCCGGCCTCGCCTGCGACGGCGCCAAGCCGGTGGTGGCGATCTATTCGACCTTCCTGCAGCGCGGCTACGATCAGTTGATCCACGACGTCGCGGTGCAGAACCTCGACGTGCTGTTCGCCATCGACCGTGCCGGCCTGGTCGGCGAAGACGGCCCGACCCACGCCGGTAGCTTCGACCTCGCCTACCTGCGCTGTATCCCCGGCATGCTGGTGATGACGCCGAGCGACGAGAACGAACTGCGCCGACTGCTCTGCACCGGTTACCGCTTCGAAGGTCCCGCCGCCGTGCGCTACCCGCGCGGCAGTGGACCGAATGCGCGGATCGAGCCGGGCCTGGAGCCGCTGGAAATCGGCAAGGCGGTGGTTCGCCGCCAGGGCAGCCGCGTTGCCCTGCTGGTGTTTGGCGTGCAACTGGCCGAAGCGCTCGCCGTCGGCGAAACCCTGGATGCGACGGTGGTCGACATGCGCTTCGTCAAACCGTTGGACGAAGCCCTGCTGCGCGAGCTCGCCGACAGCCATGAGCTGCTGGTGAGCATCGAGGAAGGCAGTGTGATGGGCGGTGCCGGCAGCGCGGTGAACGAATTCCTCGCCCGCGAAGGCCTGCTCAAGCCGATCCTCAACCTCGGCCTGCCGGATCGCTACGTCGAGCACGCCAAACCGGCGGAGATGCTGGCGGAATGCGGCCTCGACGAAGCCGGTATCGAAGCGGCGATCCGCCACCGCCTGGCGCGCTGAGGCAGCCGACTCCGGCGGTCTGCAGTGGTGGCTGACGCGTCAGTTGCCCGATCTCGCCGCGCCATTGACCTTCGCCGCCGCCGGCGGACTGCTGCTGGCCTTCTGGGCGTTCAGCCTGCGCGCGCGGGCGCGCTCGCTGCAGGCGCTGTCGGACTTCTTTCTGGACACCGCCGAATGTGGCGCGCCACTGAGCAATCGCCTGGCGCTGGAGCGCTTCGCCAGTGACGAAGCGGGCACCCTCGCCGGCTGGGTGAACAGCTTCGTCGACAAGATGGACCACACCATGCAGGGCATCGTCACCGCCGGCAGCGCGCTGCACGAGACCTCCACCGGGCTGACGCGCACCGCCACCAACGCCAGCCAGTGCGCCGCTCAGGGCCAGGCGGCGGCCGTATCCACCGCGCGCACGATGCTCGAGGTCAACCAGAGCATCGGCCAGGTCGCCCAGCACATTCGAGACGGAGAAAGCGCCTCGCAGCACGCGCTGAGCATGACCCGCAAGGGCGCCAGCGCCGTGCAGCACAACGCCGACGACGTCGCCCAACTGGCGGATCGCATCGAACAGTCGAGCCAGGCACTCGAAGCCCTCAGCCGGCAAACCGAGAAGATCCAGCACATCAGCGAGGCGATCCGCGGTATCGCCGATCAGACCAACCTGCTGGCCCTCAACGCCGCCATCGAGGCGGCGCGCGCCGGCGAAAGCGGTCGTGGTTTCGCCGTGGTGGCCGATGAAGTGCGCAACCTGGCCCGACGCACCGCGCAGGCCACCCAGGAAATTGCCACGACGCTGGACAGCCAATCGGCGATGCACAGCTGCCAGCAGGCGGCGCAAAGCAGCGTGGCCCGCTCGTGCGAGGCCAACGAGGCACTCGAACGCATCGAGGAGGAAGTGGCCGGCATGCAGGACCGCCTGGGCCAGATCAGCCAGGCCATGACGCTGCAAATGAGCCAGGTGCAGGCCGTAAATGGCCAGGCCCAGGCCATCACGGGCGCCGCCGAACACAGCAGCCAGAGTGCCGGGGAAACCCTGCAGGCGGCACAGTCACTGGCGCAGCCGGTACTCGACCTGCACAAGACCGCCAGCCGGCTCAGCCGCGAAGAGAAATCGGGCAACGCCGCGCCCGGCGCGCCCTTGCAGACGGCGACGCCCATACCTGGCCGCGTGGCGCACTGAACGCCGTAATTAACCCAGGAGATCGATCGAGGCCCGCGAAGGCGGGCCTCTTCGTTCGTGCGGCCGATCGGATCAGATTTCCGGAGTCCAGGTCAGCGCCATGAGCGCGGTCCGGCCTTCGCTGCGGTAGGGGTAGAAACCGCCCTGGTAGGTGGCCTGGGCGTAGTCCTTGTCCAGCAGGTTATCCAGCTTGAGCGCCAGGTTCACTTCGGACGTCGCCTGCCAGTCGCCGCGCAGGCCGAGCAGCCCGTAGCCGCCGAGCGCGATGTCGTTGGCCGCATCGTCGTAAACCCCGCTGACCGCGCGCCAGGTGGCGCCGATGCCGAAATCGCCGAAACGACGGTCCAGCGCCAGGCTCAGGGTGCGCTTGGCGCGGCGCGGCAGGACATGTCCGCTGTCGCGGTCGCGGGGATCGGTCAGGCCCAGTGCGAGGTTGGCCTGCCAGCCGAACAGCTGATCGTCGAGGCTCGCCTCGAAGCCGTTGATGCGCGCGTTCTGCACGTTCTGCGGGATGAAGTTCTCGTCCAGCACGATGGCGTCTTCGAGCTGGGTCCGATAGACGGAGACGTCGAGGTGGCCGCTGGCGCTGTAGTCGCTGCGCCATTGCAGTTCGTAGCTCTTCGAGCGCTCCGGTTTCAGGTCCGGGTTGGCGCTGGAAAAGCAGAAGCCGCCGGAGCAGAAATCCGGGTAGTACAGGTCGTTGAAGGTTGGCGCGCGGAAGCCTTCGCTGTAGGACAAGGTCAGGGCGTTGGCCTGATTCAGCGGAACCGTGAGGGCGCCGTTCCAGGTGTTCTCGCTGCCGAACTGCCCGTTCTTGTCGTGGCGCAGACCCAGCTCGGTGGAGAAAAGCCCGGTCTGCAGGCGATGCTGGATGAACAGGCCCTGGTTCCAGCGCGTGTCCTCGATGAAGGCATCGGTGGCGTGCAGACGCTCCTCGTACCAGTCGGCGCCCACCAGCACCTGGTTGGCCTCGTTCAGTTGCAGGGTATTCACCCAGTTGGCCGAGTCGCGGAAGGTGTTGTAGGTGTAGAAGCTGCCGCTGGCGACATCGTTCCTGGTATCGCGCTTGTCTTCGCTGTGACCGACCTCCAGGCGACTGCTCCAGCGCTCGCTGAGCGTGCCGTCGATGTAGGCGGAACCGCTGCTGAGGACGAAGTCGTTATAGGGCCGGGTGTCGCCGAAGACGTCGTCGAACTCGTTCTTGCCGCGCTGATCCAGCAGGGTCGCGCCCACTTCCAGGCGTTCGTTGAATCGGTGCGACAGGCCCAGGCTCAGCGAGCGGTTGCGGTAGGCGTCGTGATCGCGATTGCCATCGAGCTCATCGGTGGTGGCATCGAGGCCGGCGGTTTCGTCCAGCGCCGCTCCCAACTGGTAACGCGTTCTGCCATCGCCACCGGAGACGCCCGCACTGCGCTCAAAGGTGCCGCGCGAGCCGGCGGCGAGCCGCACGTAGGGATGGATGCCTTCGGCCTCGCCGCGACGGGTAAAAATCTGGATAACCCCGCCGATGGCGTCGGAGCCGTAGAGCGCGGAACGCGAGCCGCGCACCACTTCGATCCGCTCGATCTGGTCGGGGCTGAGGAATTCGATGCTGGCGGTGCCGCTGGAGGCGCTGGCAATGCGCTGGCCATCGACCAGCACCAGCGTCTGCGCGGTGGAGGTGCCGCGCATGAAGATGCCGGTCTGGCTGCCCGCCCCTCCGGTGCTGACGATGTTCACGCCCGGTACGTACTGGAGGATTTCCGCGACGCTACGGGCTTGCAGCCGCTCGATATCAGCGCGGGTAAATACGGTGCTGGCGGCGGAGCTCTGGCTGCGCGCCTCGACGCTGCGATTGGCGGTGACCAGCAGTTCGTCGAGTTTCAGCGCGTCGTCCTGCGACGGGGTTTCGGCCAGGGCCGGCAGGGTCGGCAGCAGGGCCAGGGTCAAGGCGAGGCGGGAAAGCGTCATGGGAAATCCTCAAGGTCGGCGAGACGTTCGAGGAGGGCAGGCAGACGCGGGCCGTTTCGTGCGCGGGCCGACGCCTGATGGTGTCGCCCTCCGCAACACCAGTGGCATTCCGCCGTGGCCGGTCTCCGGGCTCTCGACGCGGCTCGCGCTCGCCTTCCCATGCATGCGCACAGTGGCCGTTGAGCGGAGTGCGATCCGGGCGGATCGCGGTCGATTACCGTTGCGGGGGCAGCGCCGGGTTTGCCCAGTAAGACTGGGGCGCACCGGCTTCCCGATAAACGCCGGCCCTGTGGCCCGCGTACCTCGGCGGAAATGAAAACGTCGCGCACCTTAGTCGGCGCCCTCGAGGAAAACAAGGACGCTGCGTCGGCCCGGAGGCGGGCTCTGGTCGCGTGGTAGCCGACGGAGCGGCCTCGGCCGGCTTCTTCGTCACCACCTACAGGAGCTGCGGGCCCTTTAGGCCGCGCCTGTCAGACCCAGTCCTGGGCCTTCATCTCGCTCTTCAGGTAGGCGTAATAGACCGGCGCGGCGACCAGTCCGGCGATGCCGAAGGCGGCCTCGAACACCAGCATCGCCAGGAGCAGCTCCCAGGCCTTGGCGTTGATCTGCCCGCCGACGATCCGCGCATTGAGGAAGTACTCGACCTTGTGGATCAGGATCAGGTACGCCAGCGCGCCCACGGCGACCCAGAGCGACAGCGAGAAACCGACGATGAAGATCGCGGTATTGGAGATCAGGTTGCCGATCACCGGCAGCAGCCCGACGACGAAGGTCAGCACGATCAGCGTCTTGGTCAGCGGCAGGTGAATGCCGAACAGCGGCAGCACACCCATCAGGAAGACCCCGGTGAACGCCGTGTTGAGCAGGGAAATCTTGAACTGGGCGAAGACGATGTTGCGGAACGCCGCGGTGAACCGCGTCACCCGCACCAGCAGCTCGCCTGCCAGCGGCTTGAGCGTCTGCGGATCGGGCAGGCGCTGCAGCGCGACCACGGCGCCGAGGATCATGCCGATCAGCACGGTGACGAACAGATGCGCCGCGCCCTTGCCGAGCAGTTGCAGCTCGCCGACGTGACGGCGCAGCCAGTCGTGCAGGGTCAGGCGGACGTCGTCGACGTTGGCCGGCAGGTAGGCCACCAGCCCCTCGGGCACCTGCTCGCGCACGCGGTCGACCACGCCCATCAGCTTGCCGAGCATCTGTCCCGGATTGTTCAGTTCCAGCAGGGCGAAGGAGAACGCGCTGGCGAACGCCAGCGTCAGCACCCCGACGACCATGACGCCGAGCAACCCGACCGTCAGCAGACGCCCGAGATGACCAGCGAACAGGCGTTGCAACAGCGGCGCCAGGCTGTTCACCAGTTCGAATACCAGCAGCCCGGCGAGCAGGCTCGGCAACAGTTTGAGCGGCAGGACGAGAATCAGGGCGATGCCCAGAATCAGCAGACTGGCGTAGCAGAAGGTGCGGCGGGAGGAATTGCTCATGAAGTCCTGATCGGATGACGGCCTGACAGCGACCGACAATCTGCCAGCAGTCCCCGCACATTGCCAGCCGCATGAAATGACAAAATTTGACCTGGGCCGGCAGCGGCAGGAAAAGACGCCGGGGAAACTCCCAAGACGCTGGCCCCGTGCCTTCATGCTAGACGCCATACTGCCGAAAAAGCCCGCTTCAGGGCCGTTCCTGCCGCTTCGTTGAAGCCGCCGTCCGCCGTTGAAAAAAATCTAATTCAGCAAAAATAACGGCTTACTTCTCAAAGACGAATTCCCAGGCAACCTTTTGCCGGGAAGGGGGGTCGATTGGCTTATGAATAACCACCTGCTAACCAACCCTGCACGGATTGTCGGTGCCGCTCGCTGCCCCCGGGCAATCCTCTCCTTCGCGAAAACCGGTGCGCGGCACGCGGCTGTCCGCCGTGGCGCGCACTCGGGCTTTACCCTGATCGAGGTGATGATCACCCTGGTCATCGTGGCGATCCTCGCCGGCATCGCCCTGCCCAGCTACACCAGCTATATCACCAAGAGCAAGATCAGGACCGCGCAGGCCGACCTGGTGGCGCTCAGCCTGAACCTGGAAAACCACTTTCAGCGCCAGCTGACCTATCCCACCAGCACGACCTCGAACACCGCCGAGACCAAGGCGCTGTTCACCGGCTGGACCCCGGCGCAGGCCAGCGACTTCAGCTATACCCTGAGTACCGCCACGTCCACCACCTATACCGTGACGGCCACCGGCACCAGCAGCAACCTGAGCGGCTGCACCATCAGCCTGACCAATCTCAACGAGCGCAGCGTATCCAACTGCGGGAGCTTCACGGGATGGCAATGAGGCAGGACGCCGGGGGTTTCACGCTAGTGGAAGTGATGATCAGCCTCGCCGTCATGCTGATCCTGCTGATGGCGGCGATCCCGATGACGATTTCCTGGAGCAACAGCGCCAAGCAGCGCGACGCCGCCGGCTTGCTGCAGCAAGGACTGTCGCGGGCCAAGGCGCTGGCGTTGCGCAATCCCGGCGCGGTGGGCGCGGGCATGCCGAGTGCGGCGCTGTGCCTGAGCGGCGGCACGCTCAGCGTGCTGCGGCTGGCACGTGACGTGACCTTCAGTTGCACGCCCGAGGCGGACGAGGATGTGCAATGGTCCGCGGTGATACCGAGCGCCGCCAGCATCACGATCGGGGGAGAGGATTTCCAGTGCCTGGCACTGGACAACCGCGGGCTACCGGTAACGGTCAGCGGTTGCGTCGAGACCAGCACCGGCACCTTCAACGTGATTGTCGGCAGCGAGGATTCGCTGGATGTCACGCTCATCTGATGGCGGTCTCCGCCCCGCCAGACAGCGCGGCGACGTCCTGGTCGAATCGCTGATCGGCGTGGTTCTGATGAGCATCATCGGCCTGGGCATGTTGGCGGTGACCTCGCGGGTCGAGGTCAGCCATCGTTACAGCAACGCACAAGGACTCGCGGTGGGACAGATGCGCAATCTGCTGCAGCAATACGGAAACGAACTGTGCAGTGACTCGAGCCTGGCGGTGATCACCCTGCCGCCCAACGATCAGGTCTTCAACCTCCAGGTGACCTGCGCGACGCCGACCATCAGCGTGAGGGGCGTGGCGCTGGAGAGCCCACCGGACACGGTGACGCTGAGCACGCCGGACGAGGCGTCGGACTATTTCGGCGGTGTGGTGAAGGTGGGTGAGAACTAGGGCGCGCCCGCAGGCCGGGATCACGCTGATAAGCATGATGATCGGCCTGGTGATCTCCTCGCTGAGCATCCTCGCGATGCTCTCGCTGTATCGCAACCTCGTGCATCAGGCGGCGGACTCGATCGTCCACTCCAACCTCGACGGCCAGGTGGCGGCGGGGCTGCTGACGGCGCAGATCGAACTGCAGAGCGCGGGGTTCGGCATCCCCTCGGCAGCGGTGAACCAGGACCTGATGCTGCTCGCCGGAGCCAGCCTGACGCCCGGCGGCATGCTCAGCGGTACGATCCAGAACATCCTCGGCAGCGAGCAGGAGGGCGAGGCCATCGTCTGGGGCAGCAATCCGACCCGCAGCACCTACCTGTGCAGCGCGCTGCTGGCGCGCGATGGCGGGCTGATCCTGCTGCGCGGCAAGCCCTGCGCGGCGGCGATCCAGTTCTCCAGCGTCGACTGGCTGGGCGAAAGCGTCTCGCTGATCGCGCCAGGCACGCTCAATGCAAGCCAGGCGGTGAGCATCAAGACCCAGGTCAACGCCTGTTGGCCGTACGGAAAGAGTTTCGCCAACCCGGCGGTGCAGGTGGTCATCAGCGCCGGCGGAAGCACCCTGAACACCGATACCGCCTACGCGGCGTCGAGCTACACCGTGTGCCTACCCAATCTCGCGCCACCTTGACGGACCTGTTTCGATGAGCGCCAAACGGCCCTTCCGGCTATCCCGCCAGCGCGGCATGGCGACACTGCTGATCATCCTGATGACCGGGCTGGCGCTGACCGCCACCGCGGTCGGGGTGATGTATGCCGTGCGCGGGACCCAGGAGAAGGCCCTTTCGGTGCACAGCGCGACCCAGGCACAGCAGATCGCCTGGGGCGGCGTCGAGATGGTGCGCAGCTACCTGCTGACCCTCGATGACGCCACCCTCATGTCGCTGCGCGGCGAACTGCCGATCAGCGGCGTCGAAGGGCTCAGCGCGCGCATCGAGGGCGCGCCGGTGAAGAACGCCAACGACTTCAGCCTGGTGGTCGACATCACCGGCACCTCCGCCGGTGGCAGCCATGCGGAAGCCCGGTCCACCGTGCAGGCGGTGTTCATCGTCACCACCGCGCAGGACGACGGCGAAAGCGCGCCCATCGGCGTGCAGGGTGCGGTGAACATCAACGGCGACCTGAACATGAGCGGCAACGTCGCCGCGGTGGGCTTCAACAACACCAGCTTCAACGTCAACGGCAACGTCAACCTGTCCGGCAGCGTGACCGGGATCGACTGCATCCGCGCCACGGGCAACGTCAGCATCAGTTCCGGGATCGTGGTGAACTGCGTGCAGGCCAACGGCAACATCACCCTCAGCGGCTCGGCGGCGATCGGCACGGTGGAGGCCCTGGGCAGCGTCAGCCTCAGCGGTGGCGCCACCCGTGCCAACGCGATCCAGGCCAACGGCAACGTGACGCTGTCCGGAGGCGCCGCGAACGCGGGGACGATCAACAGCCAGGGCAACGTGGTGGTTTCCGGTGGTGCCGCCTACGCCAACACGATCAACGCGCTGGGCTTCATCGAGTGGACCAGCTCGGCCAGCGCCACCGCGTTGAACTCGAACAGCTACGTGACCTACGCCGGGGCGCTGGCGACACCCACCTTCAGCGCCAAGGGCACCGTGACCCTCAGTGGCGGCGGCGCCAGCCAGGTGACCACCAGCGGCAACGTGGTGTCCGCCTACGGCACCCTCAACAGGATCGACGCCAGCGGCAACCTGAGCAGCAGCAGCGGACTGGTGCTGGCCGGCACCATCGGCGGCACGAAATCCTGCCCGGTGTACCTGAACTGCCCCGGCGTGCTGGTGCAGAGCGGCTACGTGGCGTCGCCCAGCACGGTCTCGGTGGTCGCGGCGAACACGGTTTCGATCCAGCCGCCGCAGGTCGACGCCTACGCACTGCGCAACTCGGCGAACTACATCTTCGAGACCGATCAGGCGGGTTTTCGCAAGGTCACCGTGCAGAACATCGCCGGCATCGCGCCGGGCAGTTACTACCTGGGCAACTACCCGGGGCCGTACCGGGACTATCTGTGCACGGAGGTCAGCGGTTCGACGGGCGAGCCGACCTGCGCCCAGCCCGTGACGCCCTACGCCACGATCTGCCAGGGCTATTCGGCCTACAACGGCTGCATCACCTACGCCGCCGACACCACCACCTGGTCGATAAACGGCATCAGCCTCGCGCCCGGCGTGCTCTGGTTCGCCGGCAACGTCAACGTCGGCAACGGCAGCTACAACAACAGCATCATCGCCACCGGCAACCTGGCCACCTCCGGCTCGGCCCTGGTGGTGGCGGTCAACTACGCCGGCTACGCCGCGGTGTGCGCCAATGCGCCGGTGGCGATCACCCGCAACCCGGCTTTCACCGGGCTGTATCCGAGCAACTTCTGCAACGTCAGCGCCGGAACCTTCATCAGCAACGCCGCGGGCAACACCGCGCTGATCTCCGGCGGCTACCTCAACGGCAGCTTCGTCGGCGGCAACATCACCCTCGGCTCGGCAAACAACGTCTACGGCAACGTGCTGGCCGGCAATACCCTGAGCACCACCGGCAGCACGGTGATCCACGGCAGCCTGACCACCGCCGGCCAGGGCTCCACCACGTCCACCAGCCTGGGCGGCAGCACCGTCGTCGACGTCAGCGGCGCGCCGTCGAGCTTCGACCCGAGCGAAAACCCCTGCTCGCGCGACTGCGCCACCCAGCCCGGAACCGCCGAAACCCTCTGGACCCGCTACTACTGAGCCTCGGCCATCTTCCGGCAGAGCTTCGCGGTGGCCTGCAGCATCTGCAGGCTGGGCCGTTCGAGGCCCTTGTCCGGCACGCTCCACAGCTGCCCGGCGCGCACTGCGGCGAGCTGCGCCCACACCCGCCAACCGTCCAGCTGCGCCGCATTGGCGCCGAAAATCACCTGCGGATCGCGCGCCAGCACGCTTTCCACGCTCACCTGGGGCGCCGGCAGGGCGAGGTCGGCGAAGACGTTGCGCCCCCCGCAGACGGCGATCGCGTCGCTGATGATCTGCCCTCCGCCGATGGTGTACAGCGGCGGGTTCCACACCTGGTAGAACACCCGCAGCGGCTCGGCGCGCGCATAGTGCCGACGCAGTTCGGCGATACCGTCGACGAAGCGCGCCTGCACGCGTTGCCCCTGTTCGACACGGCCGATACGTTCGCCGAGACGGGCGAACGTATCGCCGAGCTGGTCGAAACTGTGCGGCTCGGCAACGAACATCGCGATGCCCAGGCCTTCGAGCTGGGCGCGCTGCGCGGCATTCACGCTGCCCGGCCAGAGCAGCAACAGATCGGGCTTGAGGCCGATCAGGGTTTCCATCTCGACCTGCCCGTAGCGCCCCACCGATGGCACGCCGGCCAGCGCCGCCGGCCGCTCGCCGCCATCGAGCACGCCGACCAGCAGGTCGCCGGCGTCCAGGTCGAGCATGATTTCCGAGAGGGAAGGCGCCAGGCTGACCACCCGCTCCACCGCGCCCGCCGCGGTACAGGCGAGTAGCAGCAGCGCGACGAGCAGAGGCCGCATCAGAGCTGGCGAGGTAGGCGGTAGAGGTAGAACAGCACCAGGCTGGAGAGCGTCAGCAACAGCAGCGGAATCGCCTCCTGCCCGGCGAGCAGCCCGGCGGCGGCGCACCAGGCCGGCAGGCTGGCGCCGAGCAGTGCGTTGCGCCGGCGCAGGCCCAGAGCACGCCAGGCGAGCGGCTCGTCGTCGCTGTCACGGGCTTTCTCGGTGGCGATCAGGGCACGTTTGTAGGCGTGGAACAGCGGCAGGCTGACGAACATCGAGAGCAGCCCGGCGATGAACAGCGGCATCAGCAGCGGCTCGCGCGGCGGGTTGTCGCCGGCCAGCACCTGCGCCAACCCCAACGGCGCCAGCATCAGCGCCAGTTGCAGCCACCAGGCCAGCGCCAGCCTGCGGCGTGCGTTGGCCCGATTCACGGCTTCTCCACTTCACCCTGGTGCAGTCTGCCCAGCAGGTGGCCGAGCTTGCCGGCCTTGGTCGCCAGGTAGCGCTCGTTGTGCGGGTTGAGCCCGGTCTGCAACGGCCTGCGTTCGGCGATGCGGATGCCGAAGCCTTCCAGCGCCTTCACCTTGCGCGGGTTGTTGGTCATCAGCCTGATCGCGCTGACGCCCAGGTGTTCGAGCATCGGCAGGCAGATCGCGTAGTCGCGCTGGTCGGCGCCGAAGCCCAGGCGCACGTTGGCTTCCACGGTGTCAGCGCCACCGTCCTGCAGTTCATAGGCGCGGATCTTGTTCAGCAGGCCGATGCCACGGCCCTCCTGACGCAGATAAAGCAGCACGCCGCGGCCCTCGTCGGCAATCGCCCGCAGCGCGGCTTCGAGCTGCGAACCGCAATCGCAACGCAGGCTGAACAGCGCATCGCCTGTGAGGCATTCCGAATGCAGGCGACCGAGTACCGGAGCGCCGTCCGAGATATCACCCATGGTCAGGGCGACATGCTCCTTGCCAGTTTCCTCATCGAGGAAACCGTGCATGACGAACTCGCCGAACGGCGTGGGCAATTTCGAAGCGGCGACGAAAACGACGGACACCGTGAGGCTCCATGGGGATAAGCGGGGCGGGCATTGTACCAGCGCCGACCGACGTCGAGTCAGCGTGAATTTCCGTCTATCACTATCAGCTTTTTAGATAAGGCCCTACCGAATCACCCAAGACCTCATAAGCCATTGCTTACATCTTGTTACCGCCACTGCATCGTCGAGACCAGCGCGGGCGTTACAATTTTTGCGGCTCATCGTCCGCAGGCCACGCCCTCGGATGGTTCATAATGCAGGCGTTTCGCCATCAAAGCAGGCAGTGAATGCGCCAAAGGCCCGATTTAGAGGCCCCGCTATTGGCACAGGTCATGCTTTCGACGCACATCCCTCCTCACTCTCGGATGCGCGAGATTCCCTGGTGCAGTGGGTCATCGGACCCGGTCATCGCGACTTCCAAGGACGCCTTAGATGGTCATGTTTGTTCCCCGCCGAACCGCGGGTTTTACCCTGATCGAGCTGATGATCACCCTCGCGATCATCGGCATACTCGCGGCCATCGCCCTGCCCGCGTACGACAGCTACATCACCAAGAGCCGGATCAAGACCGCCCAGGCCGATCTCGCCGCGCTCGCCCTTAACCTCGAGAACGCCTACCAGCGCAAGCTCGCCTACCCGACCCTGACGCTCGACGACAGCGCCGCGGTGACCGCACAGTTCAGCGGCTGGCACCCCGCGGAATCGAACTTCGAGTACAGCCTGTCCTCCTCCGCCAGCGGCTACACGCTGACCGCCACCGGCAGCACCGGCAAGGTGAACGGCTGCGAGATCACCCTGGACAACGAAAACACCCGCACCATCGCCCAATGCGGCGCCTACAACGGTAGCTGGCTGTGAGGCGCCAGGCGCGGGGCTTCTCGTTGATCGAACTGATGATCACCGTGGCCCTGTTCGCGTTCCTGGTTTTGATCGCCGGGCCGTTCACCAGCGCCTGGAGCAACGGCGCCAAGGTGCGCGATGCCGAGGGTGTGCTCAACCAGGGCATCGGCCGGGCCAAGGCGGCCGCGCTGCGAAACCGCTATGGCATCGTCGACGGCAAGCCGGCGGCCACGCTGTGCCTGTCCGACAGCAACCTGCTCAGCCTCCACGAAGCCAACGACAAGGACACGCCCGCCACCTGCCTCACCCATTCGCCGTGGCAGGCACAACTGCCTGCGAGCGTCAGCGTCACCCTGACCGCCGACGCCAGCACCCTGAGCTGCCTGAGTTTCGACAACCACGCCGCGCTCGCCAGCGCCTCGGTGCCCAGCGGCTGCTCGTCCAGCACCGCGCTGACGCTCGCCGCGGGAGGTGAGAATGTCGCTCTGGTCTTCAACTGATCGCCGCCGGCAGCGCGGCGACATCCTCCTCGAGGCGCTGATCGGCATCCTGCTGATGGCGATCATCGGCCTCGGGCTGGTCTACGTGACCTCGCGCGTCGCAGTCAGCCAGAAGGACATGAACCTGCAGAGCCTGGCGATCGCCCAACTGCGCGACCTGCTGCAACGCAACGGCGCCGGCACCGACCTGTGCGGCGGCAGCCACCAGATCAGCCTGCCGTCGATCGGCACCCTCAACGTCACCGTCACCGGCTGCGGCACCACCGCCAATGCCACGGTGGGTGGCCAGCCGCTGAGCGGCATCGCCAGCCCGCTGACCCTGAGCGTGAGCAACAGCGCGCTGGGCGGCGAAGTCAGCGTGGGGGCGACGCTATGAAACGCCAACGCGGGATGACGCTGATCAGCATGATGGTCGGCCTGGTGATCTCGATGTTCAGCATCGTCGCCATGCTTTCGCTGTACCGCAGCCTGGTGCAAAGCGCGGTGGTGGCGACCCGCGATGCCAACCTTGACGGGCAGATCGCCGCCGGCCTGCTCAGTGCGCAACTGGAGATCCAGAGCGCCGGCTTCGGCATCGAAGCGGCCGGCAATGCCGATCTCACACTGGCCACCACCAACCTCGACAGCACCACCCGCGCGCTGCTCTGGCGCCTGGTCGACACCGGCACCTACCGCTGCCGCGGATTGCTCGAACGCAGCGTGAACGACAGCGCCAGCGGCCAGAGCATGCGCGTGCTGTCGCTGTTGCAGGCGAACGGTTGCGACGCGAGCGGCGCACTGTCGGGCAAGACCTGGGCGGTGGTCGGCGACCTCGCCGAATTCCGCGGGCAGAACCTCGCGCAAGTCGTCTTCCAGATCAGCACCAGCAACTGCTGGCCGTTCGGTGTGGGCGACAACAGCACTCCCAGCGCCCATGCGCTGGTGACGCTCAGTGCACCCAGCAGCTCGCAGCTCGCGGGCGCGGTAGCCGACCCGATCAGCTACAGCGTCTGCCTGCCCAACATCAAACCCGTCTAGGACAACCGCCATGGGCCTTCATCCGCAGCGCACGCCCCGCCTGCCCGCCTGCCAACGCGGCATGGCGACTCTGATGATCATCCTGCTCGCCGGGCTGGCGCTGACGGTGACCGCGCTGGGCGTCACCCATGCCGTGCGAAGCGCCCAGGACAAGCAGGTCACGGTGCATGCCGCGACGCACGCCCAGGCGGGCGCCTGGACCGGCGTCGAGGTGTTTCGCCAGTACCTCAAGTCGATCAACCAGGCCAGCCTGGAAGCGCTGGCGGCCGGCCAGGCGGTCAGCATCAGCCTCGGCGACATGGCGCTGGGGGCGGTGATCGTGCAGAACACCGTCACCAGCGGCAGCACCCGGCGGATCACCGCCAACATCCGCAATCAGGACGCCGCCGCGCGCTCCACCTCGGTGATCCAGGCGGTCTATCAAGTGACGCCGGGGGGCGCGACCAACACCGAATCCGGTCTGCCCTGGAGCGACGTGCTGAACATCTACAACGACCTGAACATGAGCGGCGGCATCGGTATCCGCGGCTATGACAACGCCAACTTCAACGTCAGCGGCAACGTCAGCCTGAACAACGCCTCGATCACCGGGATCAAGACGATCAAGGCGACCGGCGACATTTCCATCGGCAGCGCCATCGCCGTGACCACGCTCTACTCCAACGGCAACATCGCGCTGACCGGCTCCGCCAGCGCCACCACCGCCTCGGCGCTCGGCAACATCACCGTTGCCAGCGGCGGCACCCAGGGCACGCTGAACGCCAACGGCAACATCACCCTGAGCAACGGCAGCACCAGCACCGCCAATGCGCTGGGCTGGATCAAGGTGAGCAGCGGCAGCAACCAGGGCGCGCTGAACGCGGCGCAGACCATCGCCATCAGCAACGGCGGCACCACGAACGTCGCGGCCGCGGTCGGCAACGTCTCCGTGACCGGGGGCTCGGTCAACGTCATCAACAGCGAAGGGGACGTGACCTCCACCCGCAACGTCGCGCAGATCAATGCCAATGGCAGCGTAGTCGCCGGTGGCAGCGCCGCCACGGTGATCAAGGCAATCGGCAATGTCACGCTCAACGACTCCGGCAGCAAGAGCGTCACCACCAAAGGCTCGGTGCTGGTCAACGCCGGCAACCTGAGCAGCGTCACCGCGCAGCAGAACCTGACGTTCAACGGCTGGGGAAGCGCGAGTGGTCGCGTGGGCGGCACGGTCACCAAGGCCGAGCAATACAACAACAACGTGAACGTCTCCAGGCAGCCCGGCCTGGTGGTCGACGTGCCGTTGGTGGACGTCGTGCCGATGACCCCGCTGACCGAATTCAGCCTGACCCAGCCGCAGGTGGATGCGTACCCGCTGAAGAGTTCGGCCAACTACGCCTTCACCTACGACAGCGGGCACATTGTGGTGAGCGTCGCCAACATCAGCGGCATTCCCGCCGGCAGCTACCGGATCGGCAAGATCAAGGCCAACTACAACGACAAGTGGGGTTACCTGTGCAGCGACATCGACGGCTCCGGCTATTGCAGGACCGAATGCGCGACGGTCACCAACGGCAGCTGTAGTGGCGTCGGCGTCGCCAGCGCACGCAAGATTTGCCAGGGCACCTGGGACGGCGCGGAGTGCATCGCCTACTCGAACGGAACCTGGACGCTCAACGGCCAAAGCGACAATACGGTGGTCGCCCCGGGCGTCCTCTGGCTCAAGGGTAACCTCGCCCTGCAGAGCGGCTTCTTCCGCAACAGCATCATCGCGACCGGCAACATCACCACCTCCGGCAGCGACAAGGTCTCCGCGATCAACTACAGCGGTTACACCCTCACCTGCCAGAACAACACTTTTTCAGGACTTTACCCGGTCAACTACTGCGGTACCGATGGCGCCCTGATCGGCAACCCTGTCGGCAACATCGGCCTGCTGGCGGGCGGTTACGTCAACGGCGCCTACAGCGGCGGCATCATCAACCTCGGCGCCTCCACCGAGGTCTTCGGCAGCGTGATCGCCGGCGACACCCTGCTCACCAGCGGCAACAGCACCGTGCATGGCTACGTCACCGCGGCCGGCCTGGGCAGCAGCACCAGCAACGACTGGGGCGGCAGCCTGACCATCGACCTGACCAACCTCCCGGCGGGCTACAACCCGGGCGGGATTCCCGACATGGACAACTGCACCAGCAATTGCGACGGTGGCCACGGCTCGGCCGCCGCCAGCGCCGAGCTGCTCTGGAGCCGCTACCTGTAGAAAAGGGATGCGCGTGACCCGCGGGAGCTACTTGGCCTCGAGCACCAGCATTCCCTGCTCTTCGCCCCAGCGCACACGGCTGAGGAAGCTCATGCCGAGCAGGACTTCACCCGGCGCCGGGCCTTCGAGGATCGAGGCCTGGACGCCGCGCAACTCGATCTCGCCGACCTTGACACTGGTGAGCGTCACACCCCAGGCCCTCACCGTGCCGCTGGCGGTGCTGACGACCAACGGCCGGCCAAGCACCCGGAAGTCGATGCCCAGGCGAGTCGCCTGCGCCTCGTTCATCGCCACCGAGGTGGCGCCGGTATCTACCAGGAACTGCACCGGGAAGCCCTGGACCGAGCCTGGCACCCAGTAGTGCCCCGAGTGGCTCCGCGCAATGGACACCTGCGGACGCTTCGGCGTCGCGCTGCCCTGGCCGTACTCGCGGCTCAGTTCGATGCGCCGCTCGACGCCATCGATGCGCAGCAGCGCGCCGTTCTTGTCCGCCGCCACCACCTCCACGCCCTGCGGCCCGCTCTGGCCGACGCGCACCAGCTTGCGCGTGCCGTCGACGTTGAGCACCACGGCGCTGGGAAACAGCCCGACCACCTGCACCTGGGGCGCGGCGTGGAGCATGCAGGCCCACAACAGGCCGCAGGCGAGCAGCTCAGCGTGGCGCATCGGCCTTCTCCGGATAGCGGTCGAACAGATAGAGCTGGTTCCAGCGACCATACAGGGCGCGCAGGCTGCCATCGTCCTTCAGCGCCTGCAGGCGCCTGTCGTACAGCGCCGCGAGGGCGCGCCCGCGCGGGCTCGCGGCGAAACCGGGGTACATCGGCAGGACGGTCAGCTCGGTGATCCGATAACGATCCGGCTGCGGGCTGGCCTGGAGCAGCAGTTGCACGTCCGGCAGCGCGTCGATGTAGAAGTCGGCGCGACCGCGTTCGAGCATTTCCAGCACCCCGTCGCGGCGGCGGATCTCTTCGTATCCCACCACGCCGGGCAAATGGCGCTGGTAGCCGTAGCCACGAATCCAGGTCAGCCGGTACTGGGCGAGATCGTCCAGGGTGGGGGCCGGCTTGCTGCTCAAGCCGAGGGCGACCACCGGGTCGAGGCCGTAGGAGCCGCGCGGGTAGATGACGCCGTCGAGGTCCTCGTCGCGGTAGGAGCCCAGCCAGGCATCCGCCTCGCCGCGCTGAACCAGGCCGATACCACGGGTGGTGATGTCGCTGCGGATCTTCACCTTCACCCCCGCCGGCTCGAAGATCAGCCGCATGATCTCCCAGGCCAGGCCGCTGCCGTCGGCATTGGTGTAGCCCGGCCAAATGTCGCTGACCAGGCGGATATCCATCGCCTCGGCGTCCTCGGCGTACGCCTCGCCCAACACGGCGGCGCAGAGCAGCAGCGCACCGATCATCCATGACTTCATCGCTGTGTTTCCTAGATCACGAGCCAGGCCGCGCCCTGGACGACTGCCCAGGCGAAGACGCCCGCCAGCACGTCGTCGAGCATGATACCCAGCCCACCTTGCAGGTGCCTGTCCAGCCAGCCGATCGGTCCCGGCTTGAAGATATCGAACAGACGAAAGGCCACGAAGCCGAGCAGCAGCCACGCCCAGCCGTCCGGCGCCAGCCAGAAGGTGATCCAGATGCCGACCAGTTCATCCCAGACGATGCCTTCGTGGTCGTGCACCCGCAGGTCGTCGGCGACCTTGCCGCACAGCCAGATGCCGAACAGCGTGGTGGCCACCAGCAGCGCCGCGTAGCCCCACACCGGGAGCAGGTGCCACAGCGGGACGAACACCAGGGCGATCAGCGAACCCCAGGTACCGGGTGCCTTGGGCAAGGTGCCGGAGCCGAAGCCGAAGGCGAGGAAATGCCAGGGGTCGGACCACACCGAATGCGGAACCGGCTGCGTCGGCGCCTGGTGGGAATCAGTCATGGGTCGCTCCGAAATGTTGGTAGCCGCCCGCAGGCAGGTCGAGGAACCGTCCCTGGGCGTCGAGTAGCTGCACGCCGGCGCCGGCCTCGACGCGGCCGATCACCGCCAGCTCCGGCCAGTCGCGCTGGAACGCGGGCAGCAGGGACGGCGGCAGCGTGAATGCCAGGCGGTAGTCGTCGCCGCCGCCCAGCGCGCAGGCCTGCGCCGCCTCACGCCCAAGCAGCGCCAGCAAGGGCCCCGACAACGGCAGCCGCTCGCGCTCGACGAGCAGGGCGACACCGGAGGCGCGGGCGATGTGGCCGCAGTCGGCGAGCAGGCCGTCGGAGATGTCCAGGGCCGCCGTGGCCCTGCCGCGCAACGCCTGGCCCAGCGCCAGTTGCGGCTGCGGCGCCCAGTATCGCTCCAGCAGCGGCCTGGCGATCCGCGCCGAGATCGGAAGAGCGG